>JANYKI010000071.1 GCA_025361645.1 Methanothrix sp. | reverse complement strand
CCCTTGCACAGGAGGCCGAGAAAAGAGCGACAGGTCTTTCCCCGCATCCGGGATAGAAAGGCCCTGGAGCTACAAACAGCCAAAGAGATCCTGGAAGAGGTCTTCGGCACTACCTCGGCCGAGGTGGAGGAGATGATCCGGCTGCGCCTGACAGAGCAAGAGGCGCTTCCAGCAAATCTAAAATATCTATAGCACTCATATACTATCATGATACTCGGCATATCCGGCAGTCCTCGGAAGATGGCCACGGAGCACATCCTTAGCGAAGCCCTCAAGATGCTGGAAGAAAAGGGTCTGGAGACGACGCAATTCACGGTGCGAGGCAAGCAGATCAGCCCCTGTCGGCACTGCGACTATTGCCTCAAAAATAAGGAATGCATAATCAAAGACGACATGTACCAGCTCTACCCCCTCATCCGAGAGGCCAGAGGGTTTGTTATCGCAACGCCCGTCTATAATGGAAGCATGAGTGCTCAGACAAAAATAATAATAGATAGAACACGTGCCACACTGGCCGCCGACCCAAAAGCTCTGCGTCTCAAACCGGGCATGGCAGTCGCCGTGGGAGGCGATCGCATGGGCGGCCAGGAGCTGGCCGTGCAGCAGATTCATACCTTTTACATCCTCAACGGCATGATCCCAGTGAGCGGGGGGTTTTTTGGCGCTAACCTGGGAGCGACCTTCTGGTCTCGCGATACACTGGAAGGGGTAATGTTGGACGAAGAAGGCAACCGAACGCTGCGAAAGACGACAAAGAGGTTCGCGGAGACGGTAGTTCGTCTGGAGAATACGAAGGTACAGGAAAAATAATTATCCTGAAAAAACTAAGTGAGAAATTATGGCTAAAGATAGCACGAAGAGAAAGATCGCCTGGGGGATCACGGGCAGCGGCGACCGCATTTCTGAGACGGTCGAGGCCATGATAAAATTGCAAAAGCAGTACGATGATGTGGTGGATGTGCGCGTCTTTGTATCCAAGGCAGGCGAACAGGTCATCAAGTACTACAAGCTCTTCAACACCTTAGAGAAGCACTTCGACAAGGTCTGGGTGGAGATCAACGCCAACTCTCCCTTCCTGGCCGGCCAGTTACAGGTGAAGCGCTATGAATTTCTGCTGCTGGCCCCCGCGACATCAAATACCGTGGCCAAGATAGCATTGGGCCTGGCAGACTCGTTGCTCTCCAATGCCGCCATCATGTCCCAGAAGGCATTCGTTCCCACATACATCATGCCCTGCGACTACAAGCCCGGAATTATAACCACCATTCTCCCGGACGGCAGCGAGATGCGGCTTCGCATCCGAAAAGAGGATGCTCAGCATGTCGAGAGCCTGCGCCGGATGGAAGATGTCTTCGTCATCGAGAAGCCGACTGAAATTGCAGGCGTATTCGAGAAGCATTTCTCAGCCTGATATGCTTTTGCCATCAATTTTTAGGCTGACAATATCAGCGCTCTCGCCGGCATAAAATCTTTTTACCATCAGCGTCAGCCTGCCGCAGTTTAATGTTTCATTTATTCCCAGGACCATCGATAAAGACGGCCCATTCCCAGCCTGGATTAGCACCCAGACCTTTGCCGCCTGCGAGTCGATATCCTCTACCTGCAATGTGCAATTCTCCAGGGTGTAATTCTCATGCGTAGAGAGAACGACCTCCTGGGAAGAGCCTGGATAAATCAAGAATAGGATACAGGCAAATAATATGAGTAATCCGATTGCCCCATTCATGCTGATGTTTATCATCTCCCTGGCGACGCTTCTACAAGTAGCCAGCCTCGAAAGGATTTAGTACTTATGAATCTATCGTCTCTTAACACGAGATGTGTAAAAAGTAATACTGGTGTTCCCATGAATGACGTAGGCATACTTATACTCGGGCATGGTTCCAGCCTGCCTTACAATAAAGAACTGGTGGAATCGCTTGCCCAGATGATCAGCAAAAACCACTCCGGACCGGTCAGGACCGCTTATCTCAATATGAACCAGCCCAACATCCCGGAGGGTCTGAATAGCTTTGCAGGAACCAATGTATCGAAGATCGTGGCTCTGCCCCTCTTTTTAGCCCACGGGGTTCATACCCGCCAGGACATTCCCCAGGAGATGGGCATAGATCCGCAAAAACGCAGAGGCACTCTGACGATAGGGGGCAAAGAGGTAGAGGTCATTTGTGCCGAGCCCCTGGGCGTGGACGAATGCATTGCGACACTGGCATACAAGCGAGCGAAAGAGGCTCTAAGGTAGCCGTACTCGACACCATCCATGGTGGAGCCATAATAGCTCGCCGGATGGTCGAATCGGGCCTGCAGGCAGAGGCATTCGAGGTATATCACCACACCCCAAATCTGGCAGGCTTCGATTTGGTGGTAGCCCCCGTACACCTCACACCCGACAATCCGGCCTTAGCTCTGGCTAAGACGGCCAAGAAAAAGATAATCACCCACCATCAGGCGGTGGGCGAACTGCTGAGGGGGGGAGTTGATCCGGCCATGGAGGTCTTCGAGGTAACGGGCACGCACAGCAAGACCTCCACGGCCCTCTTGCTGGCCCTGATGCTCTCCTGGCAAAAGAAGGTCTTATCCCACACCACTCGCGGCCTGGAGATCTGGCAGGATGGCAAAGCCCGCCTTCTGGAAAAGGGGCTTTCCATCACACCCGGAAATGTGATCCTGGCAAGGGAAGAGGCCCTAGCCCACGGAGTAGAGGCCCTGATCTGTGAGATCTCTTTGGGCGGCACGGGCCTGGCCGATTATGGGATCGTGACCAGCCTTTCCGGAGACTATCCCATCGCCAATGCCACCAAGTGGGCCAGTACTGCCAAGCTGCAGATGCTTAGCCTTGCCAAGAGCGGCGCCAAGATTCTGGCCAACAGCGACGCTCGGCTCTCCCCGGATGTTTCTTTTGCCAGAGGCGGAAGGGTTTATGCCAGGCCGGATAGGTTGATCTTTGCAAAAGAAGAGGTGCATCTGGATTTGGGCCAGGATCTGGACTTTATGGGCTACGAGACGGCAATAGCGGGCGCCGCGGCTGCCGCAAAGCTAGCCGGCGTCCCAAGGAGCATGATCGCCCAGGCTCTCACCGGTTTCGACGGATTTTCCGGGCGCATGAAGATCAAGCGGCTGCCCAATCAGACTTTCTTCGATAGTTCCAACTCCGGGCTCAAAGTCCGGGACGTGGCACGAGCGCTGGACCGGGCCAGTGGCCGCGACCTGTTCGTAGTGGTGGGAGAAGACAAGGAAACCGTATGTGAAGGCATGAACATCCTTGCCCTCTCCGAACTGCTCCGGCAAAGGAAAAGCGAGATGGCTAAGCTGATAATAGTCGGAGAAAGACTTGTGCCCCTGGCGGAAGAGCTGGGCGCGGCTACCGCCAAAAATCTGCAACAAGGGCTGGAAATGGCTCAGAAAGACGGCCCGAAAAGGCTGCTTTCCTGCGTAAAATGCTTTAGGTGATATGAATGACTAGCGATAACTTAACAATACTTCATCCCAGACCAAGCTCCATTGTGGCCGCTCTTTACACTCTGCGCGATCTAGGTGCTGAGGTGGTCATACTGCACGGCCCAAGCGGATGCTGCTTCAAGCATGCCCGTCTCTTAGAGGAGGATGGTGTGCGGGTACTTACTACCGCACTGGACGAAGCGGGGTTCGTCTTCGGAGGCCAGCAGCCGCTCACTGCCCTCCTCAAGAAGGCCAATGAATTGTTCCATCCCAAACTTATGGCCATCTCAGGGACCTGTAGCAGCATGATCATCGGCGACGATCTGCACCAGGCCGTACTCAATGCCGACCTGGACATACCCGTCTTGGAGGTAGAGGTTCACGCCGGCTACAGAGACAACACCAAGGGCGTGATCATCACATTGGAGGCGGCCAGAGACAAGGGAATCATAGATGAGACTGAGCTAGTCCGGCAGAAGGGCCTGCTCGAGAAAGCCACCCTTGTCGAGAAGCTCTACGGAGCCGCGAGCAGCGAGTACCTGGCTCCGGAGCGGGGTGATCTCAAATATGAGGCGGCCGCCCGGCTTCTTGAGCTCATCCGGCAAGGCAAGAAGGGCCTGAATATCCTCAATGCCAAGAAGGAGACCGCCTATATGTTCGCCGACATTACCGCAGCCGTGGCAGAAGTTGCCGGCGATCAGGTGGACACCCTGGCAAACTTAGACGACCAGGTGGGCCTGCCCAAAGTGAGAAGGGACGCAGCCAATATTGCCCGCGACCTGAGGGAGCGAAAGGTGAATTTCCAGCTCATCGGCGGACTGGACGAGTACCCAGTGACTGGTGACGCCGTGAAAATACTGGCCGCCAAAAAGCATTACGACTTTGCTGTGATCTCAGGTGTGCCCCATGCCCTGCCGGTATCGGCTCTGGAAGGCATGGAGATATTCTCTATCACCAACGGACCGCGCCAGGTCAAACCTCTGCGCGACCTGGGACATCAGCATGTTACAGTTGAGCTGGATTTGCATCCCAAGACCATGGGCGTGAAGACTCTGGTGGAATCGGAGTTTGGAGCCACATTGCGGGCATTAAATAAGGCCAAAGCTAAAGAGAGCTAAAAAAGATATTTTTTTTTGGATTTTTTAGAAAGATTTGGGCAGTTCGGTGAGCAGCGCGTATATGACAAAGCCCAGGGTGCCGATTATGCCTATGCCGGCCATGGAGATCTTGGCGATCATATTGAACTCCTCACGACTGGGCTTTCGGGCCAGCTTTAAGACCCGTATGTACTCGTTAACATTCGTGGAAGGCATAGTGACGCCCAGATCCACGTTATCCAGATTCAGCTTGCTCTTAAGATCCAGCTTACTATTCTTGAGTTCGAGCTTCTGTGCAGCAAAGCCCTTCTTCTCAGTATCGTTAGTTCCCTCGCTCATTCCAGAAGAGGAAGGAATTAGAGAATAAAAAACCTTTCGATCGTTTTCCTTTGCCGATCGCTTTCAGGGAGATCCTCATATCATTGTTGAGCTGTGGTCCGAGGCCCGCGAGCGGCTGAAATCCCTGGCCAATAGAGCGCGGGATGTGGTGGAGTTGCAGCTTGGCAGCGGTGACCCCATGGCCCCCTGGCCGCCGCCAAATACATCCTGCAAGGCACCCTGGCTCTTGGGCGAGACAGATCTGCCCATGGGAGGCCCAACGACTCCTGAAGGAGAGCTCCTCACGGAACTGCGATGTGGAGCCAGGCGGGAGTGAGAAGCACAGAGGGGCCGGCTATGCCGAGATTTGAATTCGACCCATTCCGGGGCGAGATGGAGGGGGAACTTTCGACCAGGTCGAGGATTTGGCCAAGAGCCGATTGAAGAAAGCGATGGCAGAAGCGGGGCTTGCATGACTACAAAACGTGACTATGCAAAGGAATACAAAGAATATCATGACATGCCTGCCCAGGTGGCGGCAAGGGCAGGCGGATAGGCTCTGAGCTGCTCTCTCCCATCCCTGTGGATGATGAGGTTGCAGTTTTAGGGAGCTGAGGCAGTTATTTAGCGTCTTCCACCTTTCAATTGGGGCCATCATGCCCAATCTGACACAAGTTTATCAAGCACGATCAATAACTCAGATCTATGTGGCGATATGATCGGACTGACCTGGGCAAAATTGGCTTAAAGGAGTGGAGCCTGGGTATATTTATAATAATAGTTCAAATTCTATGGTTCAGTCAAAGTACACCGAGTTTCTTGCTCCAATTGCTCACGTTTATGGCGGAAGCGTCTATAGGCGTATTCGTTACATTGACGGTGATAGAAAAAGCACTTAAAGATGACAGAAAACGTCAATCCGAGAAAGTAAGATGGTACATATATAGATCGATTATTTGGAATATTTGTACTTTGACGTTAGAAG
>JANYKI010000058.1 GCA_025361645.1 Methanothrix sp. | reverse complement strand
CCTAGTTTATTTCGTTACAATTACTAAGTGGCGCCAATCTGGAAAATGCAAACCTAACAGGATCAACGCTGGAAGGAGCTAAATTGCGCAACACACGATTGGTTAAAACCAACTTTCGCGGAGCAGTTATGTATGAAACCGAAATTGATAACTCCGACCTCTCCTATGCCGATCTCCGGGATACCGTCCTCTTCGGATCCGATCTCACTGAATCAAATCTGACCGGCGCAGACCTTAGCGGTGCAGACCTACAGTCATCGAAACTGTGCAGGACAAAATTGGTGGGAGCAAAGTTGGATTATGCAAACTTGACTGCCGTGAACCTCACCAGCTCCAATCTAACCGGCGTTCGCCTTGTGGGAGCTTCTTTAAAGCGTGTCTCACTTTGCAATTCGATCCTGGTGAAGGCCAACCTGAGTGGGGCAGTCCTCACGGGAGGAAACCTAATCGATGCCGACTTTTCCGGAGCGAACCTCACGAGATCGGAGATCTCTGAGGCAAGCGCCGACAGGGCGAAGTTCATAGGCTCAAAAATGAGCAAGTCCAGACTGATCTATACCAATATGACTGGCGCCAATTTTCATGGTGCTGACCTCTCCGAATCAATTCTGATCGCATCAGGTCTAAATGACGTCAACCTGTCTGATGCCAATCTAAGCAACGCCAATCTGAATAACGCCTTTATGATCCATGCCAATCTGGCCAATGCCGTTCTAACCGGCGCTAATTTGAACGGTGCACAGTTAAGCGATTCGAACCTATCCAATGCCGATCTTGGAAGAGCTGATCTGGCCTATGCCTTGCTGAATGAAGCTAACCTTACGCAGGCTGATCTTAAAGATGCCAGGTTCGTGGGTGCAGATCTAACACAAGCAATAATAAAAGCGGCAACTTGGAATAGGGCTAATCTGCTGGGTGCAAAACTCAATTGGGCAGACCTCAGCCTTGGCAATTTGAGGAACTGCCAGTTCGCCAGAGCAGAGCTGTTTGGGGCCAACCTGAGCAGGTCCGACCTGACCGGTTCAGACTTCTCCCGGGCTTATCTGCTCAGGGCAAAACTAACGGGATCCAACCTGAGGGATACACGTCTGGACCAGGCCGACTTCACAGGTGCCGATCTGTCCGGGGCAAATCTGGCCGGGGTCAAGTTCACTGAAACAATCCTGAATGATGCCAACTTAACCGGTACGGATCTGACCGGAGCGACCTTTGAAAACAACAACTTGAAGGGTACGATCATGCATAACGCTAAATTGAGATCGGCAGAACTCTCCGGGGTGAAGTTAACCGATGTGGATCTAAGTTTTGCCGATCTGCGAAACTTCAAGGCGATTATCACATTTATGCAAAAAGTGAACCTCTCAGGAGCCGATCTGAGTGGTGCCAACCTGACCTCGTTAGGGCTTCAGGCTGTGAACTTTAAGGGAGCCAATCTGGAAGGCACCAAATATGACGAAACAACGCTCATGCAGCTAGCCAATTCCAATCTCAATGAGGCAAAAATCAGCCATGATCTGCAACGGGACATTGAAAAATTTCGGTTAGGGAGAGGTTCCTGACCATGATTCTATGTGAGGAGTAATGGCTATGAAGAGACCGGGGGCAATCTGTCTGATGGCAGCACTAATCGGTGTGGCACTAGCATTTGCGATTCCTGCATCAGGGGCATCGGATGATTATTCTGCGCTTATGAAGCTGATTGCGGACAATGAGGATAGCCACATGAATGCGATGGATCTGGCCTTCCTCCTCGCCACCCACAACTTCGATGCCACACCAGAGGCAGGCTACGTCATCGTGAAACTGGATGGCATAATTTACAGCCTCACTCCCAATGGAGAAAAACCGGGATTGTCCGAGGTAACGGTCATAAGCAATGCTATGAAGGAGTGACGAGGTGCCCAATGGTCATAATCCTAGAATAGCCAATTTGAGCTTAGTACCTTGAGTTAATATTAATTAAAAATTAGAAAAATAGCTATAAATATCAAAGAGCCTAGGATATAACGACCGATGATCTGAGGGGATAAAAAATGCGTGTGCGAATCTTTGCGATAGTATTACTAATAATTCTGGCAGTTCTTCCCGCCACGGGCTTATCTGCAGTCGAAGAAAGACCATCAAAGCAAATTCTCATGCTTCTGGCTCATAATCCTGGCATGAATTGTGCAGACTTCATCATTACACAGACAAAGCTACAATTATCAATACATATGCCGACTGCGGTTGTTAGTGTTGAATCTATGGACACAGAAAGAGTTTATCCTAACGAGACTCGCCTGGCCGAATTGAAGGAAATGTACCAGAAGAAGTATAAGGATAAGCATTTCGATCTCATCATCTCCTCAGATAACGATGCCTTCAAGTTCTTGCTCAATAACCGGGATGAGCTCTTTCCGGGAACGCCTGTAGTCTTCTGTGGTGTTTTTGACTTTGAAGATAAAATGCTGAATGGAATGAGGGGATTCACGGGTGTTGTGGCGGAATATGGCATCGCGGACACCATCTCTTTGATGCTTAATCTGCATCCCAATACACGTCTTATTGCAATTGTAAATGATCAATCGACCACCACAGCCGAGGCCAATCGAAAGAATCTGGACAAAGTGATCTCCAAATTTGAAAAGAATGTCTCCTTTGAGTATCTTTACAATCTTTCTGAGGATGAGCTTCAACAACGCGTTTCAACCTTGCCGGATGATAGCCTCATCTTGCTCATGACATTCAACCGCGATAGAAATGGAAAGATCTTAACCTATGAAGAGAGCGCGGTGATGATACGAGAAGCAAGCTCTGTTCCCGTTTACGGGATATGGGATTTCTATCTGGGGTACGGCGTAGTAGGCGGAAAGATGATTAACTGGGCTTCTCAGGGAGACCGAGCTGCGGCCCTGGTCCTTCGAGTACTTCAAGGCGAACCGGTTGACAAAATTCCAGTGGTAAAAACGAGCCCCAATAGCTATATGTTCGACATGATCGAACTGAAGTATTTCGGTATTCAACTTAATCGCCTGCCACCAGATAGCATAATCATCAACCAGCCATTCACGAATCGAACCAACCTCATTGGTGTGAACCTGAGCGGTGTGAACCTGGCCAGGGTTAGCCTGAGCCGGTCGGAGCTGCAAGATTCCAATCTGCAAATGACGAATCTGAGCGGAGCAAATTTAGAGGAGGCTAACCTCGTGGGTTCGGATCTGTCTTTTGCCGATCTCAAAGGTGCTAATCTGGTTGGATCCCACCTGACCGGCTCAAATCTGACCGGTGCAAACCTTCGAGGAGCAGACCTGAGCCAGGCTCGTTTGCCATATGCGACTCTAGCTGGAGCAAATCTGGATAAGGCAAACTTGTCCGCTGCAAATCTTCGAAATGCAGATCTTACCGGCGCCTCCTTATTCAGAGCTTACTTAAGGCGGGCTGGCTTACGTAATTCGCGACTAATGGAAGCGAACCTCTCAGAGACAGATCTCGTTGCAGCCAGCCTGATAGCTTCGGACATGACAGGAGCCAATCTTTATAAGGCCAACCTGGAAGAGGCCAGGATGTCAGGTGCGAGATTAGTAAATGCTAACCTGAGCGTTACCGATCTTATGGGCGCCAACCTCAGCGCCACAAATCTGACGGGAGCAAATCTCGTCGATGCCTACATGAGGCGGGCCATGCTGAAGGATGCGTTCCTGAAAGGTGCCAATCTATCTGGGGCCGACATGATTGGGGGCAATCTGATTGATGCAGATATATCCTATGCAGATCTTACCGGTGCAGATATTTCGGAGAGCCGCTGTCATGGCGCAAAATTCGTTGGCTCTCGGTTAATCAATTCCCGTTTAGCTCTTGTCAACCTGACCGGTGCAAACCTCAGCATGGCGGATCTATCCGGATCGTATCTTGTGGGTTCTGATCTGGTTGGGTCCGATCTTTTCAAAGCGAATCTATCCGGCGCAAATCTCGAAATTGCCTATATGCACAAAACCAAACTTGATGGAGCAAATCTATCAAGTGCCAGTTTGCCCGGAGCGCACCTGGAAGATTCCGATCTATCGAACTCTAATCTTGAAAACGCCGATCTTACCGGTGCTTTGCTCAGTGGGTGCAATATGACTGGCGCCTATTTGAATGGAGCCAGGCTCCAGGGTGCAGATCTTAGCCTTGCGGTCCTGAATGGTGCATATATGACCAGAACCAATATGATAGGTGCCAAGATGAGTTGGATAGATCTGAGCGGCAGCAGTCTCACAGATAGCCAGTTCACCAGATCGGAACTATTCGGAGCCAATCTGAGTAATTCCGACCTGACCAATTCGGACTTCACCCGAGCATATTTGGTGAGAACTAATCTATCAGGTTGCACTCTGAAGGGCGCAAACTTGGATTACGCCGACCTTACTGGCGTGAATCTAAAAAATGCTTATCTGAGCGGGGTCAGATTCATGAACGTATTTCTGGATGATGCAGACCTGTCGGGCGCAGATCTTGCGGGATCTTACCTTTATGGCATGACCCTAAAGGGAACTGTCTGGCGCAAGGCGAACTTGAGATCTTCTAACATAATTCTGCTGAACTTCTTGGATGCAGATTTTAGCGGTGCAGATCTAAGGAATACCCGTTTTGCCCAGACCTATATGAATAACACCAACTTTACCGGAGCGGATCTGAGTGGTGCCATCTTTGACACGTCTGCCTTCGAAAACGCTGATTTCAGGGGTGCAAATCTGCAGAGCATCAAGTACGATTCCATAGCGCTTGGGTTTTTCGCGGTGTCCAAGCTGGATGGGGCCAAGATTAGCTCAGATTTGGAGATGGATCTTGAAAAATTGCAGTCAGGGAAAACGACCTGACCAAACTTTGCTCAGGAGATGATGATAATGCAAAATAACAAATATGTATCAACATTGTGGAATGTGATTCTTTGTGCTATTCTCTTAGCTGGCTTTACCGGAGATTGTAGTGCAGCAGCAGTTGATAACTCCTCGGGAAAATCCGAGTTAAATGTGACTTTGATCGTTATTGGTCCTGTTGGAGGCTACGGCTGGGCTTACGAGGCCCATGTGGGCGCATCCAAAATGGCCCAGGAACTTCCTTACGTGAAACTTTCCGAGATAACGAATGTTGACGCTCCTAATGCACCCCGAATATTGAGAGAATGCGCCGAAAATGGATCTAAACTTATATTCTGTCATAGCTACGACTTCATGAATGCAATCAAGGAAGTGGCTCCTGAATATCCAGATGTCATCTTCATGTTGGGCGACGGGACAGAAAAGCTGGCCACCAACGCAGGATCTTATTACGAAAGGATTTATGAGGCACAGTATCTTGCAGGAATAGTGGCGGGCAATATGACCAAGACAGATAAGATCGGTTTTGCGGCAGCCCTTCCCACATCACAGGTAATAATTGCCATCAATGCCTTTGCCAAGGGAGTCGCATCTTCCAACCCCCATGCTAAGGTTTATGTTGAGTGGATCGGAAACTGGTATGATCCGGGAAAAGAGCGGGCTGTAGCCTTATTACTTATCAATAAGGGGTGCGATATCTTAATCCATGCGTCCGCTTCCGATGCTACTGGCCAGACCGCTGATGAGATGGGCACTTACTTCATATCTTCTGGCTCTAATACCGGCAGGTACTCTCCTCGTGTATACCTAACTGGCGCAACCTGGAACTGGGAACTCATTATGACCGATATTGTAGAATCTGTGCATAATGGGACCTGGAATTCTCAACCCAGACAGGAATGGGGGTACGGACTGGCGGAAGGTGGAGTGAAGTTGACACCTTTCGGCAAAATGGTTCCCGGCAATGTCAGATCTTTTGTAGACGAGAAACAAAAGGAGATTATGCAGAAAAAGCTGGCAATATTCCCAGGCATGAGTGATGAAGAGCTGAAAAAGATGTATTATCTCGAAGCAAATGTTGTGGGCGAGCTGCCAAAATCATAGGCGTTTTCCTTTTTTCTGGATTGGTTCCACTTCAGATTAAAATTAATAGTAGTAGTGCAGATTGTATTATTATGAATGTTTCTGGGATACGGTTGGTTTTATGGGTGTGTTTGCTTTTCGTTCTTCTATCTATTATTTCGTCAGCAATCGAAGAAAATCCTTTCAAAGATCATGCCCTGCTCATGGGCATGAACCTGAGCGGCCTGAACCTGTCAGGAACCAGCTTGAATCATTCCGAGTTGCAGGGATCTGATCTTCGCGGAGCGAACCTCGGTCGATCCTTTTTGGTGCAGGCCACCATCTCTAATGCTAATCTTATCGGAGCCAATCTTAGTGGTGCATTCATGCCAGCCGTTGATCTTCACGGCTCCGATCTCTCCCACGCCAATCTCAGAGGTGCCTACTTGCCTATCAATTACTTGATCGACTCAAATCTAACCGGAGCGGATCTATCCTGTTCTGTTATGGATCAGTCCATGTTGGATAATTCAACTCTCGTTGGTGCCAAGCTGAATGGCGTCAGCTTGTTGGCTGTGAAAATTAGCTATGCAAATCTGGATAGAGCAAGTTTCGTAAAAGCATTCATGAACCGGGCCACCCTCCAGAATTCCCAATTGGATCGTGCAAATCTGACCGACGCAAGCCTGGTCGGGTCGAACTTGATTAATGCCACATTCTCCCATGCAGACCTATCCGGTGCGGATATATCTGAGTCGCGCTGTTCGGGAGCGAATTTCTTTGATTCCCGGCTGGTCAAATCAAAATTGGGTTTTGCCAATCTGACCGGTACAAACCTGAGTCGTGCGGACCTCTCCGGATCTTATCTTATGGCTTCCTGTCTGGACGGCTCCGATCTTTTCCTGGCGAATCTAACCGGTGCGAACCTGGAAAATGCCTTAATGCATAGAGTTAGACTTGTTGAAGCAAGACTAACCGGCGCAATTTTAGCCAGAGTGCATTTGGAGGATTCTGATCTATCTAACTCCTATCTTGAACAGGCCGATCTTACCGGTGCCTTGCTTAGTGGGGCCAATCTGACAGGTGCCCGTCTGACGGGTGCCAGGCTTCTGGGTGCTGATCTTAGCCTTGCTGTCCTGAAAGGTGCGGATCTGAGTGGAGCAAACCTGGTAGGTGCCAGACTAAATTGGGCGAATCTTGCTGGCAGCGCTCTTATGCGTTGCCAATTCTCCAGAGCAGAGCTATTTGGAGCCAACCTGAGTCACTGTGATCTCAGCAACTCTGACTTCACCAGGGCATATTTGCCAAGGGCCAAACTGCATGGGTCTAACCTCCGAAACACAAAATTGGACAATGCAGATCTTAGCGGTGCAGATATGTCGGGGGCTGATCTTGGTGGTGTTCAGATCGTTAAAGCAGATCTGGATGAGGCTAACTTATCCGGGGCTGACCTGGCCGGGTGTAACCTGGAATCCATGAACTTAAGGGGAACGGTTATGCAGAGAGCTGTGTTGAGATCAGCAAGCTTGAATTGGATGATACTTAATGAGGTTGATCTTCATGGCGCGGACCTCCGGAATGCCAAATTTAATGCGGTCTTCCTGGAAAATGTAAACCTTTCCGGGGCAGATATGGGCAATGTAGATTTAAATAAGACCGCTCTGGTGAATGTTGATCTACGTGGAGCTAATCTCGTGGGAATAAAGTATGATAACCAAATACTCCCCATGATTGCGGTTTCAAAACTCGATAACGCTAAAATGAGTGCGGATATGCAAAAGGATCTTGCAAAATTGAGGTCGGGACAAACCTGACCTCTTGACCTCAACTCATTCATAGATACTGCTTATCACTTTCTCTTGGCGTTCAGCTCTGCTTTGGCCAGGCGAACGCTGCCCGCCTCTTGCAGATGTTTTTCCAGATCCTGGGGCGGGCTTTTGCTGATGGGAATTTTGCTGGAGAAAAAGGCTCCATCCTTTTGGAGGGCATAACAAAATAAGCCCAGTTCTTTGTCGTAGACTACGGAGTAGCCTTCTTGTGTCTCGTATTGAGCATAAAACTCATCACCGTTGACTACCAATTTGACTTCCTGTCCCTTCTCTTGCGGGAAGGTCAGCTTCTCACCAAATATCGCGCTCATAGTATCACACTTACAAATATCCTCTAGAAAATATTTAAATTTTTGCTTTTCGAAACCCTCTTAAGGTGCCAAATCCTTCTCCTGTTTATGAAACCAGGCATAAGCCCGGACTATCTCATCTACGGTGCAGGAGCCATAGGCAGCGTTCTTGGCGGATTTCTGCATAAAATCGGTCGCCGTGTGACTTACACCGGCAGAGGCGAGCATTTTCAGGCGATTTCCGAGAATGGATTGAGGATCACGGGCATCTGGGGAGAACACATTGTTCCGGCGCAAGAGACAGAGATTCTTTCCTCCCTTCTTTTGAAAAAGCAATTTTCCATCATCCTGCTCTGTGTAAAATCAAAGGATACAGATGCAGCAGCTCTCGATGCGGCATCTCGGCTCAAAGAGGACGGCATCATGGTCTCCATGCAAAACGGCCTGAACAACTGGGAGGCCATCGCCCATCAGGTGGGAGAAGATCGCACGGTGGGTGGGCGCGTCATCTTTGGCGCCGAGATCATTGATCCGGGCCACGCTAAGGTCACCGTCAACGCCGACGATGTCTTGCTAGGCGAGCCATTTCTGCCTGTGAACCAGCGGCTTTTGCAGGCACTATCGGAGGATCTCTCCCTCTCCGGCATTCCCAGCAAAATTGTGAGCAAGGATGACATTTGGGCGGCCATCTGGGGAAAGGTGCTCTACAACTGCTCCTTGAACCCGCTCGGCGCATTGCTCGAGGTGGCTTATGGAAAATTGGGGGAAAATGCAGAGACGACTGGCATCATCAAGGTCATAATTGAGGAGATCTTTCTCGTGATGAAGGCTAAAGGGGTAGCGGTCCCTTATCAGGATGCAGATGAGTATTACCATTATCTGCTGGAAAGGCAGCTTCCCCCCACAGTTGATCATCGCGCCAGCATGCTACAGGATATTTTGCTGGGACGGCAAACGGAGATCGATGCTCTGAATGGGGCCATCTCCCAGTATGCCAGGGCTTATGGTATCTCCACTCCCTACAATGACCTTCTCACCGCCCTGATAAAGTTCAAGGAGAAGAAGAAAGCTTTTTCATCCATCCCTGACTATTATTACCAGGAGTGTGAAACCATTGGCAGAGAGTGAGAAGATGCAAGAACTGACCGAAATACTGAAAACCATAACCGGGGAGATGCAAAATGCCTTATCCGCCCGGACTTGCGTAGGCGATCCGGTCACCGTGGAGGGCAAGACCGTTATCCCCCTGATGAGCGTGGGCATGGGCTTTGGGGCAGGTTCCGGCGCGGGAAAAGTGGACAATCCGGGCGGAAGCGGAGGCGGAGGAGGCCTGGGGATGAAGCCTGTTGCCGTGATAATAATCGACCAGGATGGTGTGCGAGTAGAGCGGCTGAAGGAGGCCCAACACACGTTAATCGAGCACGTGGCCGAGGCCGTGCCAAAGCTCTTGGAGGGCTTGACCCACAAGAAAGAGACGCATGTGCAGATCAAGGGCGATGATGAGCACTCCAAAAATGCATAAATGGGACCCCGCCGACTATCAGAAGAGCTCCTCGGCCCAGTACAATTGGGCCATGGCTTTAATTGCCGATATGAAGCTGGACGGCGATGAAAGAATCCTGGATATTGGGTGCGGAGATGGCAGGATCACGGCTCACCTGGCCGGCCTGGTGCCCAGTGGCAGCGTTCTGGGAATAGACCTTTCCCCGGAGATGATCAGCTTTGCTGCCGGCCAGCATGTAGATCATTCTAATCTCTCTTTTCAGGTGGGCAATGCCTCAGAGCTGCACTTTATTGAGGAATTTGATCTGGTGGTGTCCTTTGCTTGCCTGCACTGGATTAAAGATCATCTGTCCGTCCTGAAAGCCGTCCAGCAGAGCCTGGTGCCCGGCGGTCGCTTTCTCATGCAGTGCGGGGGACGGGGAAACGCCGCCCGGATCCTGGACCTTACCGGCGACCTTACCACAAGCCCGTCATGGAAAGAGTACTTCTCCGGCTTTTCCTTTCCTTACCACTTCTACGGGCCGGAAGATTACAGAACCTGGCTGGCGGAGGCGGGCCTGCAGCTCCGAAGAGCGGAGCTGGTTGCCAAGGACATGATCCATCAGGGTCAGGCGGGCCTGGAGGGCATCATCAGGAATACCTGGCTGCCCTACACGGAGAGGCTGCCGGTCTATTTGCTGGACGAGTTCGTAAGGGAGATCGCAGGAAGATATCTGGAGAGGTATCCTCTGGATGAGAAAGGCCAAGCTCACGTGCAGATGATGCGCCTGGAAGTGGAGGCGAATAAGCCGCGCTGATTTTCAGCTAAATATTTAATTCTTTAGCTGGATAGATATTCCTGGTAAACCGTTGGAACATGCTCAATACGTTGAATTTTCCATTAAGAATACGACCGCAAAATATAATTAGT
>JANYKI010000042.1 GCA_025361645.1 Methanothrix sp. | reverse complement strand
CCTATACCCCGGAAGAGCTGGCCAAGATCACCCTTTCCCTTTACCGGTCGAATTATATTGAAGGGCTCTTTCTCAGCTCCGGCGCGGGCCGAGATGAGGATCACGTCACGGAAAGAATGGTAGAGACCGTGCGGCTTTTGCGCCAAAAGCATGCTTTTTCCGGATACATTCATCTCAAGGTCCTGCCCGGCTGTGCGCGGGCGCACATCCAGGAAGCCATCGAGCTGGCAGATCGGGTCAGCATAAATTTGGAGGCGGCATCCGCCTCGCACATGAGCGAGATATGTGCCTCCAAGAGCTACGAGAACGATATCCTGCAAAGGCAAAGATACATCCGCGATATGCTATCCGATAGCGCCAAGAACTCCAAGGCCTTTCTGCCTGCCGGCCAGACTACGCAGCTAGTGGTAGGTGCAGCCGGCGAGAGCGATGAGGAGATCTTCAAAAGAGTTCTTTATGAGTACAAAGAAATTGGGGTGAAGAGGGCCTACTACAGCGCTTTTTCCCCTCAGCGGGGCACACCATTTGAGAACAGGAAGGCCCAGCCGCTCTGGCGAGAGCACCGCCTCTACCAGATGGACTGGCTCTTTCGTGTGTATCACTTCCAGCCCAGGGAGATCCATCATGCCTTTAATGAGAATGGATTTCTCAACAACGCCGATCCCAAGATGGCCATCGCCAGGGAGTTTATGGACAAACCCCTGGACCCAAATACGGCCGCATTCCGAGAACTGCTGAGGGTGCCGGGCATCGGCCCCATGAGCGCGCAAAAGATCGTGGCCTTCCGCAAAAGGCAGCCGATTGTGGCTAAAGCAGAGCTGGCGGCCATGGGCGTTCGGATCAAGAGAGCTGCGCCCTTTCTCAAGATCAACGGCTGGAGAGATACAACTCTGGAGATGTGGCCGGCTTGAAGATTCCGGACAACTTCCTCTACTACCTCTCCCTGCATGAAAACTGCAATGAAAGGCTTCTTGCCAGAGCAGAGAATCTCACACCAGAGGAGGTGGAAGTTTGCATTCATCCAGAAGTTGCCCGCATAAAAAGGATGGTCTATGCCGTTTTGGGAGAGGCGCACCGGATGAAGGCATTTGTGAGATTGCAGCCCCTGGGCGCACGAGTGCTTTATGGCTTTTTCAAGCCCAGGCACAAAATTGAAGAACACATCTGCGATCACTTCGCCCGCAGGAACGCTGGGATAATCGTAGTGCTGGGAAACGGCAGCGAGAGCTGGATCTCGCTATGCCTGGAGGGCAGAGTCTGGCGGAATCATAGTGGAGGGATGGCCGAAACCCTGTTGAAGCTGAAGACGGCCATGCATTGCAACGAGGATGGATCAAGCGAGGATCGGTCCAATGTGGAGAGCCTCTGGCAGATCTACTACGACAGCCAGTACTGTCCAGAGAGAAAGAACCCGGCGGCATTTTACAGGTATATGCCCAAAAGAGATCAGGATTCAGCGGGACTGTGGCTGGTGCAAAATAAGAAAAATGTCACCCTCGATAACTTCTCAATCGGAGAGTAAATGAG
Source organism: Methanothrix sp. (assembly GCA_025361645.1). Taxonomy (GTDB): domain Archaea; phylum Halobacteriota; class Methanosarcinia; order Methanotrichales; family Methanotrichaceae; genus Methanothrix. The sequence goes on along the minus strand of JANYKI010000042.1, from coordinate 6,780 downwards.
CAATTCCGCTTTCAGCTTTTCTCATTTCGGTTTGCATCCGCCTTCCCAAAAATCGAGCCACTCCGGGATGGCAGTAAGCTTGCTGCCACGGCCAGGATGGGACCCATGATCAGTCCCGAGCCGGCCAGCAGGGCAATGGTCCCAAGGACTGCCAGAAGGACTCTTTGCAGTATCCCCGCCTCACCTCTGGCCAGACGAATGGTTGCCACACCCAAGAGTGCATGCAAAACGACGATGGCTACGGTGATGTACACTTCCGGCCCAAAGGGAGCGCGAGTGAGATTGAAGACCATCTGGGTGAAGACGGAGGCGCTGCTGGCCAGGAAGAGAAAACCGGCCAGAGATCCGGCCAGGCAAAATGAGGTGCGTCGAGAGCCGCGCCAGAAGAAGAGGAGAGCTAAGATCTCGGCTACCAGGTAGGGAATGAGGATAAGCCCCAGGCTCTGCCCCTCCCAGAGGTAAACGGATATGAGCCGCAGAGGCGTGGTAATCCTCTCCAGGAAGCCGAACTCCTCCCGATAGCCCACCGCTAATCCGTAATGTCCGAGAGTGCTATTTGGGAATTCTTTGCTATTACCAATATCATTAACAACACTACTATTACTATAATTACTATAAACCGCCGCATAGTAGCGGGCCGATTTTGGAGCAGATATGTTAATCTCCGCGATTTCTTGGAAACTGCTGGGCCCGAAAGGCTCGTAGACGGCACCATCAGTGCCCTTGCCGTCTGCAGCCAGAATTTTCAGGCCCAAAGCTTCCCGTGGCAGAGCTAACTGCCTCGGTGGCAGCACACTCGTATTCAATCCCGGACCCAGGAGCGCCAGGGTGGGAAGAAAATCCCAATCTTTTGCATCGGAGGACTTGAAAAGGGAGAGATAGATTCGCTCGCCCTCCTCCAGATCGAAGCTGTAGTAATGCACCACATCCTTCTCAAGAGAGCCATAAACCGCCCAGGACTTACCCGGATCGGATATGTGCATGGCTGAAGAGATGTTCTCATTTCCTCCGGCCATGAGGGGCACGTGGGCAGAAGACGGAAAAGCAAGGCCAAGCATGACCAGCAAAGCGACGAAGAAGATGGGGCTTGATTTCACAGCTACACTTAACACCCGATCTGTATTCAATTTTTCGGCCTTGTCCATGCCCCGATCTTGGGGTCTTTGTGGGGCCAATTCTCTTCAGAAGACGAAGCTCTCCCAACGTACTTCCCGCCCGCTCAAGATCGTTCCCGCCACCTTTCTCCACCATTGGAAATCTGCATGAAAGAAGGCCTAGAAATCAATCACCTCTTCTAAAATGGAATAAAATTTGTCCTTTGCCCTTTTTTCTATCCAGGGCTTGTGCCCACAGTTCTCCAACAGAGTGAACTGAAAGCTCTTCAGGGTGGCCTGCAAAGGCTCGCTGACGCCTTTCGCTGGGTGCGGGTCCCAATCCCCGTGCAATGCTACGACCGGGCAGAGGATTTTCTTGCCAAGTTGCAGCAACTCTCCTGTCTGCCTCAAATGCGAGGCCTCCTTCCACACAGATTGATAGATGTCCGTCTGGCACGGCATAATTGAATAGTCCGAATCTATTGATTGGCATTCGATGGTATCGATCGGGTCAAAGACATCGGTTCTTGAGAAGAGCTCGTCCATGCGAGAAAGTGCTCTGTTCTTATTCTCACCGTCGTTGCTACTTGTGTCATCCAGGATGGCAAAGATGCCCCTTATCTGGATGCGTTCCTTTTCGCTAAGGCGGGAGAGCCTCGTCTGCATGATTCTGGGTTTGCAGGGAATGGGCAGTTTGCAGAGGCTCCAAGATGCCCCGGCCAGCGCCTAGCTCCCGTGCCACTGCGTTCATCTCGCCCCCGGCACCCGGGCCCCCATGGATGACAGCCACGGAAAATGGGGAGCTGCCGTATCTTCTTGGATTGATCACAGGGGCTAGCGAACGCCGGGTAGAGATAAAAAGGATTCGCGTTCGGCTATTTTGCATGCCAACTCTTCCTCACCTTCAGGTACGGGGATCTCAATGTCCTTCATAAACAATCCCATTCTCGGCGATATACGCCTCTCTGGGAGAATGAAGTGCATATTTCAGCGCGATTGCCGGCATAACCCTGGAAACGATGAAAAGTAAAATCGTGAATGCCAGAAGAAATGCCCCGGTGATGAAGCCCCCCTCTCCGGCAAATATCATCATAGCCAGTGCGACGAGAACAAGCATTCCACCAATAACGAGACATGATCTCACCAATTACCATTTAGTTTTCTACCGATAGATGGGTAGGGCTTGATTTCTCGTAGGATGACTCCAGTAGGCGTGCTCTCGCGTCCCAGCACGCGTGCGGGCCGGATTGCCGGAGGCGTTGCTGCCAGGAAGGGCGCGCCGGGAAGCTGGCGGCAGCGAGTGCTCACTTATGGTGATTGCTAAGCCTATCGGCTTGACCTGCGCTGGAACAGAAGTCTTGAAGGAATAAGCTCATCCTCATTAAAAACGCTTCATAGCTTCCTTGGGATGCAATACTTTAACCTTGAATCCCGCAGGCATACGATATTGATTGAGAACTCCATCGGTTGTAATAAAATAATCTACATCGTAGGCCATGGCATACCCTAAGTGGACAAGATCCGTGGGCGTCATCCGATCATCTCTCCATTCGTTTCCATACAGATTATGGCAGGCCTCTGCTACAGTCTGGTTAGGATGGAGAAATCGAACACTATAACGGTCCAAGAAGTCTATGAGATCATGTAGTTCTTCTACACTATGTCTCTTACCTTCGAAACAGATGGCAGAAACTTCACCAAGTACAGAAATGGGAATGCATAATGTCATCCCCTCACGAGTTCCTGCACAAGATATCAGTTTTTTATATCACCAGGGTAGATGCCTCTCCTCTGCTGGCTCTGGTCCCCCAAGGCAAAGAATAGCAGGTCCGCATCGAAGGTTACATCGATCATTTCTTGCTCCGGAAAGCTCTTCGCACCCTTTCCAGCATCTCATCGTGCTCCTCTTTTGTAATTGCCTTGATGATATTGCCATGAATATCGGTGATGCCGCCGTAAGGCAAAGGATTATTGTGATCAAATTCGAGAGCTTCAGAGGTCTTATCTGTCATGTAGTCACACCTTTTTTTGCAGGATCTTACTCTTGCAGAACAATCCATGTCGATCATCTAAATGCTTTACGGTGCGTTTAGAGCAGCCAAGCTTTGCATTTGCTGATAGACATGTATCTTTTGGCGCATCCATGCGCGTTCCCGCGCGCGCATGCGGGCCTGGGGGCGCGTGCCCCGTGGGCCCGGCTGGCCGTGGGCCGGAGCCGGATTGCTGGAGGCGTAGCTAGCCAGGAAGGGCGCGCCGGGAACCAGGGACGGCTCTATGAAGCTGCTGGTTATGGGTGTGCCAAATCGTGGCCGCAGGCGGTGGGACAGGCAGGATCAGCGCTTGCGACCTGCTGCGAAAAACTCATTCTACTTAAAAAGCAGGCGATTTAGCGGTTGCCGTTTTCATAGCACGGTCCATCCAAGGGTCCAGAGACTCCAGAGGCTTTAGCTGCCTGGCAGCTTCTCGAATGTTCAAGAACATCCTGCGGCTCTTCTTCAGAGATCTAAATCCAAAATCCTCATAGAACTTCAGAGCATCCTCTTTCGGATCGACCACCAGATATCTGCATCCTATCGGACCTTCAAGAGCTGCTCCGATGGCGAACAAAAGCAGATAGGTTCCAAGTCCGCGACCATGAAGTCTCCTATCCACGGCAAGCCGGGCAATTAGAAGGCAAGGATAGATAGGATACTTGCCTATGTCTGGGCACTCATCATCATCGAGACGATCCACCCGAACCGAATCTGCGACCAAAGCAATGTAGCCTGCCGCGCGGTCTCTGCAAAAGCATATGTGCGTCTTGTTGAGAAGGATTTGTTGTTCGCCTAATGCATCTTCTTTCAAGAACTCATTTAGATCGTCATCGCCCGAGTCAAATGGAGAACGGTTGAACCTGGCGCTTAGAGGCTCGATGCTCAATTCTTCTGGTGAAATCTTTTTCCTGGCCATTAAAATCTGCTGCGATTGGCTCTGTAGATTCGCTTGGCTTCTTTAAACATGGCTAACTGTCCTGGCGTAAACGCGGTGATCTCCTCGTTCTTCCAGAACTCCTTTGCTGCTTCACCTTCGAGAACCAAGCCGAGCCGGACTGGTTTTGCCATTCTTTGCACCATCCTCAGGAATTCAATTATGTGCCGCGATTATTTAATGGTAATCGATCTTTGGAGGAAAGATTATCGGCTTTGCCTGCAAAGCAGTTCTGTCGGGACGCGCTCCCGCGTCCCCGCGCGCGCGTGCGGGCCTGGGGGCTCATGCCCGCGGGCCGTGGGGCCGGGGCCGGATTGCCGGAGGCGCTGCTGCCAGGAAGGGCGCGTCAGCAAGCATGCGGCAGTAGTTCTCTCAACGGTGACTGATTTTAAGGAAAACAGAGATGTGTTTTTCGATTAGGAGCCCACAATTTCAGGCACTCATCTTTAACTCGATTTCCCCCGCGACAAGTGGTCTCGCCAGGAGCTTTCCGGTCCTATATTCTTTCATAACTTCGTCGATTTTCTCAGATACATCCGGTGTTATATACGCTTCGCCACAGCAACTGCACACAAGAGCGGGAACCTTTTTTATGACGACTAATTCTTCTCCCGCCTTCAATACAAGGTCCGTGGAGCCTTCACGCAGCTTGCTTCCACAAAGAGCGCACATATCAGAATTTGTCATAATCGCCTCGTTCTACAATTGCATCAGAGCAGCAGGACATGGCTGGCGATTCGGGTAATCTTCTATTATCTCTCCATTGGCTATTAAGCTTATCAGATCCTTCGTGGTCACATCCCTATCCGACATCCTGATTAAAGCATGCGTAGTGATGATATACTTGCGCTCGCTGACAAGAATCTTAATGCGATCAAGCATATCGTTGGAATTCATCAGCCTCTCCGTTGCCTTTCTTGGATTCTTTGGTTTATCTGATTTGCTATGAATAACTTTTTGATATTCACTCTACCGGAACAGGCCAACGCACTCTCGTGTCCCCGCGCGCGTGTGCGGGCCTGGGGGCGCGTGCTCGTGGGCCGAGCGGGCTGGCGCAGGTGGGGCCGGATTGCCGGGGCGCTGTTGCCAGGAAGGGCGCGCTGGGATTGGGCGGCGAGGAATTTGCGCTGCGGGTGATGGGCGAGAAGGATAGTGATTGCTGCCGGGGTGGAAAACCTTGCTCCGGTTTAATGGGCTACAATAGTGGCTGACTTTGCTGTTATGGCTTCCATAAAGTTAAGAAACTGACTCGCTTAAAGTCACCGTCATTAGTGGCCATCTCGCTTATCCCGTATGCCTTGCAGCAGGCGGCATGTAAGGCATCCCTGGGAAGAAGACGATATTCCTTAGCGCAAATTAGGGCAATTCTGGAAATGGAATAGTCCAGGCTTAGAACCTTCAGATGGCCGGTCGAGATTAGCAGGTCGATATAATGATAGAATTCGCCTACGGGGGCAAGGCATTCTTGCCAGTCTGCTAACATGGCTCGCTTTATCGATCTGGCATCTTGCGAGCCGTCCGTTTTCCTGGCCGTCTGAACCATCAGAACATAGGATACCTCGTCGATAATCAGTGGCGAGATGAATGCCTCCAAATCGCCGCTTTCAACTCTTCCGAGAAGCTGCTGGCAGTTTCTGCCGTAGATGGGATGGCCAGTCAGAAGATATGTGAAAATATTGGCGTCAATGAACATTTGTCTCGTAATCTTCATGTGCTTCTTCTAGCCCTTCCCAGCATTTCACAATCCCAAAGATCCTGCTGGTAGCACTTCCTGGAACTTTTATCTCGACCTCTTCACCTTCTTTCAGGTCAATCTCTCCCAGGGGCTTGAGGACTTTGTCTTCATATCGCGCCTTAATTACTCCGCTCATGATCTCACCAGTCTCCTTTTAGTTTTCCACGGATAAATGGCTATGGATTGACTCCCTGCAAACTCGGGCATTTTCACGAGCTGTCTCCGGAAACGATTGGAACTGATGAGAAGCTGCGTGAGCAGGTAGCGACTCTGACTGGCGCGCTCCCGCGTTCCCGCGCGTGCGTGGGCGCGTGCCCGTGGGCGGGCTGGCGCAGGTGGGCCCGGATTGCCGGAGGCGATGCTGCCAGGAAGGGCGCGCTGGGATGCGGGCGGCAGCGAATTTGCGCTGCGGGTGATGGGCGAGCGGGATCATGGTTGCAGCCGGAGCGAGCGTGATTGGCGCGTAGGCGTTGGGGTAAACCTCATGCACATTTCCAGGGCCGGTCTCCGGTGTGACCCATCTGATCATACATGGTATTGGTAGCTCTTTCAGCTAACTGCTTTGTGAGGATAAATTTTTATGCCTTATTTGGTTCCTTCGCGCGGATCAAATCATTGAGAGAGATCTGGTGATTTTGGCCTGTAGACTACCTGGATCTTTTTATCCATGATACTCCAAACAACAGAAGCTCTCTAGTTGGATCGCAACCTATATTTTCTTCTAAAATAGAGAACGGTCTGCATTGTGGGCAGGCAAGTGATAGCAATTGGATTTGCCATGAAGGGGGGTATATTTATAATAAAGAAACTTATATCTATAAAATCAATTGGATTATTTGATAATCAATCTCATGCAATGGAACTTAGAAAGTTCAATATTATTTATGGAGAAAATGGAAGAGGAAAAAGCACTCTTTCGACCATCTTGCGTTCTCTGTCCACTGGTGAGCCAATTTACATATTGGAGCGCCCGACCGTGGATTC
>JANYKI010000002.1 GCA_025361645.1 Methanothrix sp. | reverse complement strand
ACCTCTGGCAGGATCAACCAGAATTCATATCCTTCTAGGAAGTTTAAAACTCAATCATGTTATTTCCGATAACCAGTCGGAATTGGCTGAGTCGCCAAGACCAATGTCAGACACGAAAAAACTCGCGTCTCCATTCTTTTTTATCGCAACTTTTCAAACCAAACCCGTCGGTGATATCGGGGTCATGTCTTGGGGTTGCGACGCCTCATCGGCCCATTAAGGTTGTCAGCCGAGGTATTTAAGCATTTCCCTCCCATCCCATTTATGAGAAATGAGAAGTCGAGAAAAGACCCAGGCGTTCTTAAGCCGATGTCATACTCAGGCCCCATAATCATTATCTACAGGACCCGTTGCCCCACCCTTTCAGGCGGGCCGAACTCATCCAATAACTCAGACGTATATAACCTTTTTGCCCTATTGATTTACGCCATCGCTAGAGTTTAATATGATCGTAACCAAGGATTCAGGAATAACAATCCAGGATTAATACGCCTGCTGGAGGTCTTTTATGGGTTATACATTGACTGAGAAAATCCTGAGGCAGCACCTCGCGGATGGCTTCTACGAGCCCGGCAAAGAGATCGGCATAAAGATAGATCAAACCCTTACCCAGGACGCAACCGGCACCATGGCCTACCTCCAATTTGAGTCCATGGGGCTTTCGGGTATTGCGACCGAGCTTTCCGTAAGCTACGTAGATCACAACACCATACAGGTAGGATTCGAAAACGCAGATGATCACGCCTACCTGGAATCAATCGCGAAGAAGTATGGCATCTATTTCTCTCGACCAGGAAACGGCATTTGCCATCAGGTTCATCTGGAGAGATTCGCAGGGCCCGGCAAAACCCTGCTGGGATCCGACAGCCACACGCCCACCGCAGGAGGCGTTGGGTCCCTGGCCATGGGTGCCGGAGGACTTGATGTAGCCGTTGCCATGGGCGGCGGCGCCTACTACCTCACCGCTCCGCGTGTGATCAATGTCCACCTTACAGGCCGGCTAGAGCCTTGGGCCACAGCCAAAGACGTAGTCCTGAAAGTCCTCTCCATCCTTAGCACAAAAGGAAATGTCAGCTGCGTCTGCGAATACACCGGAGAAGGCATTGCCGAGCTGACGGTGCCGGAGAGAGCAACTATCACCAATATGGGCGCAGAGACGGGCGTTACCACATCCATCTTCCCCAGCGATTGGCAAACGAAGCGATTTCTACAAGCGCAGGGAAGAGAAAAACATTGGGTAGCTCTGGCAGCAGACAACGATGCCGTCTATGATCGCACTCTTGAGATAGACCTGGCAGAGATCGAGCCGCTTGCATCCGCGCCTCACAGCCCAGGAAACATAGCCAGGATCAAAGACCTCAATCTGCCCGTGGATCAGGTGATGATCGGCTCATGCACCAACTCCTCTTATGTAGATCTCATGACCGTGGCGGCAATGCTAAAAGGCAAACATCTTCCGGCAGGTGTTTCTTTAGGCATTGCGCCCGGCTCGCGACAGGTGCTGAGCACCATCGCCAGGAACGGCGCCCTAAGCGACATGATAGCCTTCGGTGCCAGAATCCTGGAGTCTTCCTGCGGCTTTTGTATCGGCAACAGCATGTCACCATGCACAAACTCCATATCTGTTCGCACCAGCAACCGCAATTTCAGAGGTCGATCCGGCACGCCCAGTGCACAAGTCTACCTGACAAGCCCCTTAGTCGCCGCCGCCTCAGCTATAACCGGCAGGCTGACGGACCCAAGAGAATTGGGGATGGACTATCCCAGAATAGATATGCCGGAGCATTTTGAGATCGATGATAGTATGATCATTGCGCCCCTTCCCGCAGCAGAACGAACAGAAATAGAAATATGCCGCGGCCCCAATATCGGAGAGCCCCCCGTCAACGGACCGATGCCGGAAGAGATCTCAGGACAGGTAACCATAAGGGTGGAAGATCTGGTAACCACGGATCATATCATGCCTGCCGGCTCTCGCCTCAAATACAGGTCCAATGTCCCCAAATACTCAGAATTCGTCTTTGAGCCGCTGGACAAGAATTTCAGCACTCGCGCATCCGCCCTGCAGAGTCAGGGCGTGCATAACCTGATTGTGGCCGGTCTTAGCTACGGCCAGGGCTCCTCTCGCGAGCATGCCGCTCTTTGCCCCATGTACCTGGGAGTGAAAGGGGTGATCGCCAAATCCATCGAACGGATACATGCTGCCAATCTGGTGAACTTCGGCATAGTACCCTTCAGCTTTGCCCAGGAATCGGATTGGGATAGCTTGCCGGAAAAAACCGAGGTTCGAATACCAGGCATTCATAAGGCACTGGAGACGGGCAAAGAGAATATCGTGGCCTTGACAGGAAACAAGCCGATCACCCTGAATATTAACCTCTCCCAAAGGCAAAGAGACATACTGCTGGCAGGGGGACTATTGCCTTACACTGTGCAGGCAAGCAAAGGAGCAAAAAAAGAAAAATAGATCTTTTCTATCTTTTTAGTTGTTAAAGAGGACCATGATATTTTGCGACATCATTTGTCCTTTTGCATCCTTGCTGGGCGTGCCTGTGCTATTGGATACCATTAAGCTTCCACTTGCCACGGGATATGACCAGATCTGATTGATGCCGAACTGACTGTTCACATTTCGGGTTAGAAACTGGCTGTTTCTCTCCGTGGCGGTAAGAGTAGGAGCGGCAGCATTTGCGGCAAAGCTCGTGGCCTTGAACTGCAGGGGAGTGTCAAACCTCAGGGGGAAGGTGTTCATCCAGATGTCCATGTTAGAAGTCGCACTCCTGGTGCTCAGATTTTGCTGGTTGGCGATATAGTTGCCCCAGTAAGTCTGGACATTGGGTTCAAAGGAAGATGAGCTGGGTGCATTGAAAAATGCAAGCTGAGTGCTGCTGTAGCCCTCACCCATACCAATGGTCTGGGCACCGGCCAGGCCCAAGAGGCAGGTTAATGCTATTAGTACTACAATCGTTTTCATATTAATTATCCTCTGCTGGAAATCTGTCCCAACCTATTTATTCCTTATTGGTAAGGGAGAACTTATGCCGGACCGCTTCGAAATACTGCATAAAGATCTGGCCGGAAGGATCGGCCGGCTTTCCACTCTGCACGGCACCATCGAGACTCCCGCGCTCATGCCTGTAGTCAATCCTCATCTCCCGCTCATCCCGCCAAATGAGATGGAAAAGATGGGCGCAGATATGATCATCACCAACAGCTACATCATTCACCAGGACCCGGACCTGAGAGTACAGGCAATGGAGCGCGGGCTGCATGATCTCCTGGGCTTTTCCGGGCCGATTATGACCGACTCAGGCGCCTTCCAGCTCTCCGTGTATGGAGATATCGATGTTTCCCCTCTGGAGATCTTAAACTTTCAATTCGCCATAAAATCGGACATCTCTGTGCCCCTGGACATACCAACCCCTCCGGACGTCACCAGAGAGCGAGCTGAATCGGAGCTGAAAATAACAGAGGAGCGACTGGTGCAGGCGGCCTCCCTGGAAAGATCGGCCCTTCTCGCCTGCCCCATCCAAGGCTCAACCTATCCCGATCTCCGAGAGAAGGCAGGCCGGTTCGCCAGAGATCTTCCCTTTGATGTCTATCCCGTGGGCGGGGTGGTTCCGCTCATGGAGGCTTACCGGTATCGCGATCTGGTTGAAGTAGTGACGGCTGCCAAGAAAGGTTTGGGCTCGGGCCGGCCCGTGCATCTCTTTGGCGCCGGACATCCCATGATCTTTGCCCTGGCAGCAGCCATGGGTTGCGATCTCTTCGACTCGGCGGCATACGCCCTCTACGCCAGGCAGGATAGGTATCTGACTGTGCAGGGAACCGGCAAGCTGGAGGAGATGAGCTACCTTCCCTGCTGCTGCCCAGTCTGCCAGGAGCATACCTTAAAGGAACTGATGGAAAGCCCGCAAAAGACCAGGCTCCTGGCCCAGCACAATCTCTACGTCTCACTGCAGGAGATGAAACAGGTTAAAGAGAGCATTCGCGAGGGCTCGCTGTGGGACCTGCTGGAGACACGCTGCCGCTCCCATCCCCGCATGCTGGACGGCCTGAAAAGACTGAGCGGCCAGGGCCCGTGGCTGGAGAGCCTCGACTCGGCCAGCAAGTCCACCTTCTTTTACCTGAGCCCGGAGGCTGCCTGCCGCCCAGAGGTAATGCGCTATGCGCGAAGGATTGACCGCATCAGTTTGCAGGGCAATGTCCTGATCACGGACGATTCCCAAGCAGACACGTCCGGCTTTGCGCACGTTTTGCACTTCAAGCCGCCCTTCGGGCCCTATCCGGTGGAGCTGTCCGAGACTTACCCCTTCAACGCCGAGGTTCCCGAGGAGGCAGACGACGCGGCAATGAAGCAGGCCCTGAAAATCACAAAGGATCTAATCAGGGCCAATCCGGGGGCGAAGTTCAGATTCAGGCTGAAGAATCGAGAGATGGAAGAGCTATTAAGGCGAGAGCAAACGATTGCAGGTGCCATTCAAGGAGAATAAGCGGTCCAAAAGTCCAATGCCGCATCAGTCATCGCCCTAGAGACCCCATTCCAAGTGCGGGCGTATGAACTGCTACTGCTCGTTCATATCACCATGTCGTGTTCTATGATCTCGCTTGTACTTCGTCTAGGCTACATCTGTGCCTTTCAGGAGAGCTTTGATTTCCTCGTCGGTCTCTCCCACGAACCGGCATAGCAGTTTCTTTCCCAGTCCCATCCATAGATGATGCATGGCGAGCTTTGTATAAATCAAACTGCGTGCGACCACCCCAACCTGAAGGTTGGAGTATTCGTGACACTCCGCACTCCCGATATAATTAATATCTGTCTAGTTTCATCATAATCTCATATGAAACTGGTAGAGAGTTACCACGTTTTTTGATGCTGATTACTTTGAGGAAGAGGACGCATATAGAACGGATAATAATAAATCGTTCCAAAAGAGAGATTGGCAAAAAGTGTTCCATGTTCCGTGGAACTGTAGACACCGGCAGCAAGTATCCATCAAACAAGATCCTGGTTTAGACCATCATCTTCAGATCTTTGCTTATCCATTTTTCAAGATTAAGAAAAATTAATATTTGAGATAACGACATGATATATCACATGAATCCACTCAATTCAGATATATTTGCGGTAGCTCCAATTAAATTCTTTCTCGAAAAGAAAGAACTTCCGGACACAGAAGCAACCGGTTTCTTTTTTCGTTATAACGGATTTTACTTCATCACAAATCACCATGTGGTAATAGATGTGGATGAAGGTTTTTTCCCAGATGAGCTTAGATTACTCCTGCATAAAAAGGATGATAGAAAAAGAACTGAAATGTTCTCCATCCCTTTGTATGATAACACTGGCAAGAATTTGTGGCTAGTGCATCCACAGCTTGGGAAAGATGTTGATATTATCGCACTGCCGATAGATGGAGATAAATTACATCAGTATGCTTTTACGTATTTCTGTCCAGGCGATTTCATACCCTCTGAAATTGACCTTTCGATTGGAGACGATATCCTCGTAATTGGGTATCCATTGGGAGTTCGAGATACCGTTTACAATTTTCCGATAGTTAGAAATGCTACTATTGCATCCGTTTACTCTATTCCTTTTGAGGGAAAACCTAGATTTCTTATTGATTCTCGATTGCATAGAGGCACAAGCGGAAGCCCTGTCTTAACAAAACCAACTGATATAATTCGTACTACTGATGGCTCCGTTATGCAACAACCTGGCTCCCTCAGGAGATTTTTTCTGGGTGTGCATTCTGAGACTTATGATATTCCAACCAGAGATCCAGACATTGATGAACCATTAGGATTGAATTATGTCTGGTATGCGAGATTAATTCCTGAAATTATTCGTGCAAGAACTATTTGATATTTGCATGTTATACGTAGTATCCTTGATCAACTGCAAACTCAATAATTGGTGCAAATTTTTTAAGAATCAATATGTATAACTGCATTATCTCTTAATATAGATTCTAAAAAATAATAATTTTATAAATACCATATTAGACCTACAATGCCAGATGTTGCGCTCCCGATACCACAGCACAATTTTGATCTTGATGGTGGCGATTAATCGATAGCCTGCAATTGTCGACAAATCAATCCATAAAGTATGGAACAGTCAGATCGGCAAAAGCGATTTTGGTCCTGTCAAGAAGAGAATGAGAGGAAGAAATCGTTACATGTTGCACATACTCACCACAGTTAAGATGCTCGAAAACAGGGCACAAACCCACGCAAGAGCCTGAAACCCGGCGACGGGAGCCTGATGCCGCCCGCAATCCAGAGTGGGCGCAGCACAAGAAGCCGCAAAAACCAATGTTTTAGCTTCGCGCCTTCGCGTGAAACCGGACCCTGTTGAATCTCACGAGAAGATGGCTCTAATTGGGCCCGGCTGTACTAGCGCTGCCACTGAAACCTCACGCGAAGCCTTGATTGGCGCAAAGAAGACAACCATTGAATATCCTAATTGTGATATTAAGCCGCTTTTTAGAGTTGAACGTATAGACTCAAATCTCCTATTTATACGATTAGATAGTAATTGGCGGTGATATGTTGAAGACCACCACTTGCCAATCAAGATCACTTGCATCGATAAGAAGAGAGGCACAAAAGGCATGACCAAGTACTTCGAGGTAGTCCGCCGCGACGGCCCGGCCCGCATGGGAAAGCTGCTTACAGAGCCGCAGATCAGCACCCCCGCCCTGATCACCAAGGACGATTACGTCTCGGCGGGCAGCGTCTACAGCTACGCCTCCCTGCAGGATGCCACAAATGCAGCCGAGGCTTTGCGGGATCAAAAGAAGCTGGCCATACTGCCCTACGTGCCCGCCGCTTTACGCTCCGAGCCGGCCCTGGAGCTGCCACCCCTTGAGTTGGCAGGCCCCAAGGGCGTAATGGTCCATCCCTTTAGCGCAACGGAGCCGGAGAAAGCCGATGTCTATGTGCTGGGTAACGCAGGGGCGTTGAAAAATCCCAGAGATCTGGTGGCGGCCATTGTAAGCGTGCGAGATAAGATCGCCCCGGACACAGCTCTTTACGCCCCCGCCCTGGCCACACCTGCCAACCTGGCCTTGCTGGTTTACCTGGGCATCGATTTGCTGGACGGGACGCGCGTCGTTGCGGACGGCCTGCTGGGCCGCTACCACACCCGCGATGGCATTTGGAAGGCGGCGGAGCTAGTGGAGCTACCCTGCCGCTGCGAAAATTGCCGAGAGATGGCTACGAAGGGAAGGAAGGCAGAGCTGCTTATTGCCCACAATCTGCATAAGCTGGAAGAAGAGCTGCTCGCCGTTCGTGAGGCTATTCGCTCCGAGACCATACGCGAATACATCGAGCGGCAGGTGCGGGTAACGCCGGAACAAACGGCGGCCATGCGCCTGCTGGACGGCGAGCACCAGTACCTGGAGAAGAGGACGCCCCAGAGCCGGCGCAGCACCTTTTATGCCAATTGCGCAGAATCCTTGCAGCGCGTGGAGGTCACTCGCTTTGCTGAGAGGGTGATCAACCGCTACAAGGCTCCAGAAAGCGATGTCTTGCTGCTCCTGCCATGCTCGGCAAAAAAGCCCTACTCCTTATCCCGATCGCACCGGCTCTTCGCGGAGTCCATCGGCTCTCACCGCCGATATTTGCATGAGCTGATTTTGACCTCACCCCTGGCCCTTGTGCCACGCGAGCTGGAGGAAGCCTATCCTGCCGCCAGCTACGACGTTCCTGTCACCGGCCACTGGGACCGAGAGGAGAGAGCGTGGCTGACGGGCTGTTTGCAGGCCTATCTCAAGAAGAACAAGTACGCCAGGATCGTAGCCCATCTCGATGGAGAGCTGGAACAGGCGGTAAAAGAGAGCGGGATTGATGCCACCTTTACCGGGGGCGGAACCAAAGGCCCGGCTCTGGACCGGCTCAGCGCGGCTGTAGCGGAGGCCTGCCATGGAGCGGCGCGCCTGCCCGATCTGCGCCTCCTCCGCTACCGGGCCCATGCCGATTACTACTTCGGACAGGGAGCCGGCGATCTTCTCCTGCAAGGAAAGATCATAGTGAAGGGGCGGGAGATTCAGGATGAGAAGAAGAGGTCTCTGGCGGCGACCACGCCCAGCGGCATGATCGCCCTCTCTCTGGCTGGCGCAGCCCGGCTGGAGCCGCTGGGGCGCTATATCGTCAAGATCGGCGATTTCCTGCCCAAGGGCTCCTTGCTGGCGCCTGGCGTGGTGGACGCAGACGAGCAGATCCGGCCGGGAGACGAGGTAATAGTAGTAGGAGAGAAGGCCTTCGGCGTGGGGAAGGCCAAGATGTCCGGCTGGGAGATGAAGGCATCCCGCCGGGGCGTGGCTGTGGAGATAAGACATATCAAAGGAAAATGATAATCTCCGGTATCATCCTCGTTCCTTTTCAAGCAGCCAGGATTCTTTCGGGCCTGGCTGGCGACGGAGCGCGAAAAAAGGTGCAAATCTTCAGGCGGAATTTTCCTTTATCCGCGATCCGCCCGGAGGCAGGAACTGCACCATCTGATCTACTGAGGCGATAGACTTCAGGAAAGCTCTGTCCTCCACTTTATCGGAAAACTGTCTGTAAATCTTCTTGGCCAGATCTTCGGCATTCAGCTCCCCCGGCTCGATCTCCACTACGGGATCGGCTTTGGGCTTGACTGCTGAGACCGGCCCGCCTACCAGAACACCGTCGGCTATGCCCAGGGCCAGGCCCAGTGGCGTATCTTTAAAGTAAGTACGCTCTCCGCGGATGACAAAAGCACCCTTCTTGAGAAACTCGCCCGATTCCGGTGTCTTGCTGACCTGATCGCCCTTGATCATGTAGCAATCGGCAGCCACAAGTCCGCCTTTCCAGACTGAGGAGTAGCTCACGGCAAACTGGGCCGCTTCCAGAAGAGTGCTCTCAGGAACGGGTTCGCCCTCGGTCTTGATCACCGTAAGAGGTGCGCCGGGAGCGTCCGTATGAAGAGCGAGGTCGCGCCGTTCCATATATTTGGTGTATATCTCCTCGTTGCCGTCCGCATCCCTTCCCCCCAGCACCATAAATCCATCGGAGGAGAAAAACCAGCGGAACCTCTCATACCACTTGGGCTTTCGCCTCCGATAGAAGGAAACCGCTCGAGGCTTCTTGGTGGCGACCTTACCTGCCCGAAGCTGCTTCGTGACGGCCAGGGCTTCTTTTGCGCCGCTCCCTTTTCGGGCCATCTCCTTGGCCTTCTCGTAGTACCTTTGCGCATTCTGGGGAACGGTCAGGCTGGCATGTAGCTCCAGCTCCACTCCCTCCAGCAGGACGCGCATCTCCCCCTGCCCGTCCAAAGAGAGGATGGTCTTGGCCTGAGGCAGGCCCGAGCCGCTGATCTTCTCCCAGATTTGATTGTAAGAAAAACCCCTGGCTTTGGCCTCGGCCACCACGCACAAAATCTGCTCCACGCTACCGTAAATCTGGTAGACCAGTTCGCCCTTGCCAACGAATGCCTTCTCCTGGGCCTCGAAATCCTCAATCGCTTTTTGCTGCACATCGATCCTGCGATCCAGGGGGTTTTTCTTCTCCGTTTCATCCCCCTCTTTTTCTACGAAGAAAGTGTCCAAGGCCTCGCTGAAAGTGGCAAAGCGCTTTTTCTCCAGGCCCTCGTAGATCTTGAGAGGCCGGGAGAGTACATCCACCAGCTCGCCCTTGTCGAGAACTATGTGCGGATCGAGAGTGTCATCGAGGAAAACCTCTCGTAAGGCCTGATGGACCTTTTCAATCTCGCCAGGGTCCAGATCAGCGGCGGGCTTGTTCTTATCCACTCCCGCCACCAGGCAAACCTCTTCGCCGTAGGTTCCGCCCATGTTCAGTCCTCGCACAATGGACCGGACCAGATCCTGGCCGGCGCTGGCCAGCCAGGCCGAGAGCTCTTCCCGAGAAATGGTTCTGGGGTCGAGCTGGCCGGGATGGTAGAGGTACGTCTCACCAGCGGCCATTTTGCTGCCCCGGTAGACCATCTTTTTGAGCATGGAGAGGATCTGCCGGTTCTCATCGAGCAGAATCATGCTGCCTTTGGGAAACAGCTCGATAACCAGGTAGTGGCGAGAGCCGCTGCGCTCTACGGCGATTTCCAGGACCCGGTCCAGGTCGTGCTGCAAAATCTCGACAATCCTGCCGCCGGTTATACGGTTCCGGAGCATGGTGGGAAATTGAGGGGGCGTTTTGGAGGCAGGTCGCAGCCCTTTGGTGATATTGACTCTCTTGCCGGCCACGAGGAGCAGATCCAGCCTGCCTTCCGCCGGAGACTGGATAGACAGCCAGATCTTGTCCGAGGACTGCTGGTAGGCCTTGCCCATAAAGCCGCCCAGGATCCTGTCGGATAGCTCCGCAGCCATGGCGGCGACGTCCACATTGCTCATCGCCTTCTTCATGGGAGAAGTGTCCGAGATCAATCGATAAATAGTTGCGGATGCCTGGCGAAGAGATGTGCAGCGCTTTTTGGTGGATCTGACGCCCAGTGATCCGGCTCAGAATACCCTCTTTTTGGAGGCCTTCTGCCTCACCTGGACCTTGCCCCTCGTTTTCAGGTAATCGGCCATCTGCGAATTTGCCGCCCCCATCGACCAGAGGTGAGAACCGTTCAGGCAGAACTGGGGCAGGTAATTATATTCATTTCCAGGCACTGTAAACGGATCAGCCGGCGTAAGCTGGGAGGGGACGGCATCCAGGGTGGACTCCAGCAGGCACCAGCGGCCGGACTCATTCTGGTAGACCACCCAGGCATGGCCAAAGGACCCGTCCGGTGTGGTGACCGTGCCCAAAACCACACGCACGCAGTGTTCAGAGATGCCGCTGGCCAGAAGAAGAGCGGCCAGCAGGAAAGAGGAATCCTCGCAGTCGCCCTTGTGCAAGACGAGCGTCTCCTCAGGAAAGAGCCAGAAGTCATCCAGGCCGAAGGAGCTTTTGTCCGTGACATATTGCACTGAAGTTGCCACATAATCCCAGATCTTCCAGGCCCGAGGGTCAAAGGTGCCAGCCTCGCGAACAGAAGGAAGACCGATATCCTGCAAAGCCCTCAGGATAACCTCGCTATTCGTGGAGGAGAGCCAGGCCCGAATGTCGGTGGGAATGTAGAGGCCCAGGTTGCCGATGACCGCTCTTTTGTCCCACATAACCGTATCTCTGACAATTGCGTTCCCCGCCCAGTTGAAGCCTGTAGCCATCTAGTATCCACCTCAAATCTAGTATAATAATTTTAGCTAGTGATATTTAAAATTATGCATCCCGGGATGACAACGAATGTATTTTAAAGCGACATTGAAAATTTTTTACTTAAAATATTTTGTTTTAGTTATGTTTGAAATTGCACAGGCCCAATCTTAAGAATAGCTCAGTCGACAGATAGGAATCTGCAATTGCCGTGTGGTTAGAGCTATATTATTGCAGAGCACTATTGCCTGCATGGCCCGAGATCTGAATGAAAGAGACCTGCAGATTTTAATAAAGCTGGTTCCGGAGCTGGAAGTGCTACAAAAGAAGGGAATTGAGATTGAGTACCTGAACATTCTGCCCCCTGTGGCCAATCACCACTCTAGAAACGTGCCGGAATTCGAGCAGCGCTTGAAAAAACTGTCCGTCGAAGATATGCGCTATCTGGCCGACCTGGTAATAGAAGGAACGGAGAGTACCGGCTGCCTTCATCCCGATTTTGCCGAGGTCTTCTTCACCGTGGCCGGGCAGATGCTTTCGGAGAGCGTGGCTGATCAGCTCCGGGAGGCGTACGAGTCCGGCGGGGAGTGCGGGGGATAAAAAACATCTCCTGAAAATGCAATGGGAGCGTCCGGCGAGCTCTGGGACGGGCCTCCGCCCGCGGGCACGTGTGTGCGCTCGTGCTCGGGAGGCAGGAGGAGCGTGGAATAAGTTCAGGTGACGACTTTTTTTAGGAAAAATAGATAAAGGTATAAATTGAAGAGATTCTCTGTGCTACAAAGCAATTATCGCCTGGAAAGACAGGCCACCAAAGAATGCGCAGAGAAATATTACCTGGTAAAAGATATTAAAGTAGGCAAGAAAAACGCCAAGGTCAGAAAGTATATTGGTAGCTTTGCCCCCTCGCCAGGAGAATTGAAAAGCCTGAGTGAAAGGCTGGCACTGGAGATCGAGACCCAGGCAGTGGAGAAGGCCTCTCGCCTGAGCCATGCCAGGTACTCCGCCAGATACCTCAGCAAAGAGATGTCCGAGCGACTGGAACTGTTGCGCTACACCTACAAGGCCTTTACAGAGATTTTAACCTCAGATGAAAAGATAAAGTACGAAGAGGAATTCGAGATAAACTACGTGCAGGGCACAACAGCCATCGAAGGCAACACCCTAACTTTGGGAGACACCCGTGACCTTCTTTATGGCGGCCTCTTGCCAGTGAAAAAGAACCTGCGAGAGATCAACGAGGTCCAGAACTTCAGAAGGGTTATAGATTACAGGAACAGATATCCTGGTAGGATAAGTCTTCGCTACATCAAAGACTTACACGCCTTGATCATGAACAACATCGACTACGAATCGGCCGGCACCTTCCGCCGCACCGATCTTATCGGCATAAGCGGCTGTGACCAGGCTCTTACGCCATCGTTTGAGATCGAGGAAGAGCTGGAAAAAATAATCAACTATTATTATAATAATATGCAGGCCGGAGCCCATCCTTTTGAGGAGGCTGTGCTATTTCACTACTATTTCGAGATGATTCATCCCTTCACTGATGGCAATGGACGGGTAGGCAGGGAACTGTTCAACTATCTGCTCATGAGAAGCAAACCGCCTTACCCAAAACTGCTATTTTTGGGCAAGGACCGACCCGAGTATCTCCTGGCTCTTCGTCATGGCAATGAGGGGAGATATGCGGAAATGACTTCCATCTTTGCCGAACTGATCATCAGGCAGAGGCAAAGAGTCCTGGTGGAGAACTTCAAGAGGATCATGGAATCGGGACAGAGAGGACAGATGAGACTGTCGGACTATGTCGAAGTTTAGATGATCTTGATCCTTAAACCGACGAATCAGCCAACTCTCGCAGGTACAGGCGGGCCCGCTTGCGTGCGCGCGCGTGGGCGGTGGCCGGCCCTGGGCAGCCACTCAGCATGCGGCCCCAGGCCCGCGGGCGTGAGAGCACTTGGGCCCGCCGGTGTTCAGGCAGGGGCGATCTTGACTACACCAGTTTCCACTGCATTGCTGGTCGTCCATCTGCCAGCGCCCCAATGGTCACGATTTGCCTCAAGCACTAACTTGGGCGCACTAAAGTGGGGGCCCAGGCGAGGAATGGCGGACATTGGCGGAATGAGCCATCTGGACGGGCAATGGCTATTTGCAGCAAACATGGCGCGCTACTGACGATGGTCATAAAACGATTGAGAAGTCCCTCATCCGCTTGTTATCTCAAAATGCCTGATATATAAAATCAGGGTGAGAACTTGGAGCAAGCAATATCACTAACAGAATCGCAGTAATTAAGAAAATGATCCAGTATCTTAATTCAAATAAGCTAATCTTTTTAACCCAATCTATGGAAAGTATCCTATCTTTATATAGTATTGTAAGCAAGATAATTGGAGCCAATAGAAAAATCTTACTAAAACGCATAAAATCGCTAATATTAAAGAATAGAAATTTGCTCAAGCAATAAGTCAACTTGTCTAGATCACTAATTCGGAAGAATAACCAACCTAAGAAGACAAAATACTGCGTTGCAACAACTTTAGGAATCACCCAAAAACGACCTATAAACCTACTTCTAAGGCTATTGCCAATTAACCTGTGAGCCGTCAGGAGCCCTCCATGATATGCTCCCCAAATAAAAAAGTTCCATGTAGCCCCATGCCAGAGACCACAGAGGATCATTGTGAGGATTAGATTGAGATAAGTCCTTAGATTGCCTTTTCGGTTCCCTCCAAGTGGGATGTAGAGATAATCTCTAAGAAAAGAGGATAATGAGATATTCCACCGATGCCAGAACTCAGACGGATTTGCGGCTAGGTAGGGGATATTGAAGTTAGGTGGTATCTTGAATCCCAATGCTCTGGCGATTCCAATAGCAATGTCACTGTATCCTGAGAAATCCAAGTAAAGCTGTATACCGAAGGCGAATATGGCTAGGATGATAACGGCAGAGTCATGACCTTGTGGATTTAGAAAAATAGGATCTATGCGTATTCCTATATTATCTGCAATGGCGAATTTTTTGATGAGTCCAATTGCTATTAAGGTCGCACCATAACGCAGATCTTCGGATCTAAGAGCCATAACGTTGAGTTGTGGCAAAAAATCTCTTGCACGGGCTATCGGTCCTGATATTACTATTGGAAAAAAGGATACGAAAAGTGCGTATTCTCTGATAGAACTAGCGGGTCCGAATTTTCCCCGATATATATCAAAGACATAAGTAATGCTTGCTAATGTATAGAATGATAGACCAAGCGGGATAGGTGAGAGAATTCCGCCAAATTTAAATAACGCCAACTGTCCGATTGCTCCAAGTACCCCGAGATATAAATATAAATTCTTGTTCTCTGGATGTCGGTTAATTTGTATTCCGCAATACCATGTGAGTATAGTTACAAATATTAGGCATGCAATATAATTTCCAGCAATGGCCCAATAGAAAGCATAACTAAACAATAGCAGAAACGCTATTATTAAACGATTGGGCATAGTAGCTCCGTAAAACGTTTTCTACCAGCGTTGTTTAGATGGGTCAAATCTGCAAAATACTCACTTGAGCAGAACGTCTCAAAATCATAATATTTAACTCCTGTAGAATTTAAGAAATTAAAATAGCTCTTTCTTGTATCATTTGAGATCTTTGCAGATAGAAGAGGGTTCAAAGGCATATTGATGACTATTACATATATCCCACATTCCGCACTTTGAGTTTCTGATTTAGTATTTTTGTAGCTATCGATTTTAGTTATTAAATGAAAATAGTTTAATTAAATAAGATTTTCTTGCTAATTTATTTGACATTAAGTTGATTTTATATTGCGGGATGAGTAGCTCATTATCTTATCAATCGGAGCGACATGGCAAGCAGATAAAATATTAATGTTAATGAATAGTTTAATTTATAATTATATCTTGAGAATCGTTAGCTAGAGAAATACTCGGTTTAGGAAGTTAAAGTGCGGAATGTGGGATATATGCCAGCCTTTTGCAATTCGCAGATTGTGTACTCTAAAGCTTGCTTTTGGCGGTAGTCTTTTTCAGATATCATATAATGAGTTAGCTGCGTATTATTTTCCAAGGAATCCAAAAGCGACACAATCTAGAAATCAAGTGATTTCTCGATTTTTCCAAGGC
>JANYKI010000136.1 GCA_025361645.1 Methanothrix sp. | reverse complement strand
GCTATCCAGAGTCCTGGGGCAGCATCTTTGAGGAGCCCATCAAAAAAATCTGGCGGCGAATGGATGCTTTTCCCTACAAAAAGAGCAAAGTATGTCCTATGAGAAAATAAGGCGTTTTTATACCAATTTTAAGCAAAATTGCTCTGCAATGAAGCGTTTAAAATCCGATTCTAGTTAAAATAAATTTTCCAGGCGATTTTTCGATCAATAAATCTATATAGGACATTATTAATGAACAATGTTGATCGAATTATGGATTTGACACCTGTTCAAAGAGACATCTTAACCGCATTGATCAACATTCACCGTGTTGAAGGGCGAGCAGTGAAGGGCGAGGAGATTGCCGAGCTGATAGACCGAAATCCCGGCACCATCCGAAATCAGATGCAATCACTCAAAGCCTTAAACCTGGTAGAAGGCGTGCCTGGTCCCAAGGGCGGGTACAGGGCTACGGGCGCTGCCTTCGAGGCGCTTAATATTGAGGCCACGGGAGATGTGGTAACCGTACCCGTGATCCGCAATGGTGTGGTGGTGGAGGGCACTACCGCCAGCGAGATCGTATTCAACAAGGTCATGCACTCGCAGCAATGTGACGGCGTGGTACGCATCATCGGCAACATCAGGGAATTCAACGTGGGAGACTGCATTGAGGTCGGGCCAACGCCAGTAAACAAGCTCTACATCCGGGGCAAAGTGACGGGCAGGGACGACACCATGAGCCGGCTCATTTTCCATATCGAGGAGATGATATCCGTGCCCAAGGTTGCCGTTAAAGGGATCGCGCGGCGCGCCGTACACATACCGCCCGGCGCCTCTTTGCAGGAGGCATCGCGCATACTGGTGCACAACGGCGTCTTCGAGGCCCTGGTAGATGACAGCTCACCGGGATTAGTCACTTTGGCCGACATCACCCGCGCCGTGGCGGACGGCAGGACCAATCAGGAAGCCAGGGAGATCATGAACCGCGGCTTTTTGACCATCGACTCCGAGGAGCCCATCTACGAGGCCATCAAGATGCTGGGCCGGACGGGCGCCAGCCAACTGGTCGTCACCGAGCAAGGAGCCATGTGGGGCATCGTCTCACCCGGCGACCTGGTAAAGACGCTTACTCCCGCCTGATTTCCGTTCCCGTGTGCCCTCCCAGGGCACCTTTTCTCAAATTTTCAATTTTGCTGCCCAGAACGATAGCGGTAGGGATCGAGCTTCGTTCGATGATCTTGGCAGCCAGAGGATCGACGGGCGAGCGCGAGCCGGCCTTCATCTCCGTCTCCATGGCCAGACGCGCCAGCGCCTGGAAGGACATGCGTGCGAGCTTTTTCGCAGCGGGGTCCTTCTCCGGATCGGCAGTGTAGACGCCATCCACTGAGGTGGCGACGACTAGCTTGTCGGCGTGCACGTACTCCGCCAGCAGAGCGGCCACGGCGTCCGTGGTCTGGCCCACAGCCACGCCGCCCATTACTACGATCCTGCCGGGCCGGGCCAGCCTGGCTGCGTCAGCGTAGCTGTCCGGGATCTCCTGGGGCGCGGCATCACCCAGGGCGGCCACGAGCAGCGCCGAGTTGAGCTTGGTAGCGCCAATGCCGATGGTGTCGCAAAACATCTCCGATGCGCCCAAGGCGCGGGCCTTTTCGATGTACTCGCGAGCGATCCTGCCGCCGCCCACAACGACGAAGATCTGGTGCTCCTGGGCCAGTTCCTTCAGGGCCTGGGCGTACTCCTTGAGGCTTTGGGCATCGCGGCCTGCCAGGATGGAGCCGCCGAGAGAATAGACGAATATCATGAGGAGGGGCTAGCAGTATGGGTTAATAAAAAGGTTGCTCGGTTTGTGGATCTTTGGGTGCGCTCGTTTCGGAATGCTGCAAAAATGCATAAGGTCTTCGAAAAGGGGACGTCCTACTCGGATCGCTATCTTTGCCATTCCTTAAGCTGTTGCCGTACACGTTCTGCGTTCGGACTTTCTATCAACTCGAAAATTGCAAGTGCATCCTTCAAGTTTTCAATTGCTCTTTCCCGCTGTCCTAGCTTGTAAAATGCCGAGCCAAGATTGCCCAGCCAAGCACCTTCATTTCGCTTGTCGCCAATACGGTGGGCGATGGTCAGAGCCTGCTGGTAGTGCTTGATGGCTTCGCTTTGGTCACCCAAAGCCTCATATGCTTGGCCTAGGCCGCCAAGCATAGCACCAACATTTTGCTGATCCCCTATATTCCGAGAGATAGACAGCGCCTGTTCATAGTATTTTATTGCCTTGCGCGCTTCGCCCAGGTGACAATAGGCCAGACCTAGTGTCTCGTCATGATCATAACGTCGTAAAGTATATATAATATATTATCTTCATAATCAACCAAAGGGAATTGAATATGAAGAAGTATACTGTTACGCTTTCTGAAGAC
>JANYKI010000101.1 GCA_025361645.1 Methanothrix sp. | reverse complement strand
CGCCGACCGCAGCTATGGCATTGCGGTGGCGGCGCCCGGTACGACCTCATGCAGGAACACGACATCGCCCTGCCATTCCTTGACCCGCATCGCCGCATTGAACAGGCGCGGCAGGCGGGCCGCGAGCGCGGTCAATTCGTGATAATGCGTGGCAAACAAGGCGCGGCAACGATTGTTCTCGTGCAGGTGTTCGATCGTCGCCCAGGCAATGGAGAGTCCGTCGAAGGTCGCGGTGCCGCGGCCGATTTCGTCAAGGATGACCAGCGAGCGCGTGCCGGCCTGGTTGAGGATCGCGGCTGTTTCCACCATTTCGACCATGAAGGTCGAGCGGCCGCGCGCGAGATCATCAGCTGCGCCAACGCGCGAGAACAGCCGGTCGACCACACCGATGCGGGCGCGGCGCGCGGGCACGAAACTCCCCATTTGGGCCAGAATGGCGATGAGTGCGTTCTGGCGCAGGAAAGTCGATTTTCCCGCCATGTTGGGGCCGGTGAGAATGATGAACCGGTTATGATCATTATCCAGGAGCACATCGTTGGGCACAAAGCCGCCTCGCATAGCCTTGTCCAGCACGGGATGCTTTGCGGCGCGGAGGAACAGCTTACCATCCCTATTGAACTGTGGTCTCACCAGGCCGCTTTCTGCAGCAACATTGGCAAGAGCCACAAGTACATCCAGCTTTGCCAGGGCCGCGGCTCTCTCCTGAACGGTGCGCGCCTCAGCTGCTATTTTTTTGCAGAGGCCGGCAAAGATCTCCTGCTCGAGAGATATGGACCTCTCCTGGGCCGACAGAACCTTGGATTCCATCTCTTTTAGCTCCGGGGTGATGAAGCGCTCCGCGTTTGCCAGGGTCTGCTTGCGAATGTAATCCTGCGGCACAAGATGCAGGTTGGCTCGGGAGATCTCCAGATAATAGCCAAAGACGTTGTTGTAAGATATCTTGAGGGACTTGATGCCGGTCTTCTCTCGCTCTGAACTTTCCAGGCGAGCCATCCAGCCCCGCCCGTCCCGCAAGAGGGAGTGGAGCTGGTCGATCTCTGTGTTAAAGCCGTCTTTGATCACGCCCCCCTCTCTCAGGTGGGTGGGCGGATCTTCAACTATCGATCTTTCCAGGAGAGAGACGATCTCTTCACAGGGGCCAAGCAGGCCTTGCAGCTCGACCAAATAGGGAGCGGCGGCATTTTCCAGGATCCCTTGCATTACAGGCAGCCTCGCTAGAGTGCTTTTCAGCACCACCAGCTCTTTGGGACTGGCTGAATCGCAGGAGACCCGGCTCATCAGCCTCTCCAGATCACACACGCCCTTCAGCTCTTCGGTCAGGCTTTCCCGCAGTACGGAATTATTGTTCAGCTCTTCTACTGCAAAATGCCTTCTGGTAATCGCTTCCTCTGAAAGCAGTGGCATCTGAATCCAGCGGGCCAGGGTGCGTGCGCCCATGGCCGTCTTTGTCCGGGACAGGAACTCCAGGAGCGTTCCTCGCCTTGAGCGGTCCCGGATGTTCCTCAAGATCTCTAAATTTCGTAAGGTGACTTCATCCAAAACCATGAACTCGGCGGCGCTGTAGATACGAATGTCATGCAGGTGTCCCAGTGCGTCGAAGTGAGCGGCGTGCAGATAGGTGAGAATGGCTCCACAGGCGCGCGCTGAAAGGGGCTTGTCGGCGAGGCGCTGCTGCTCTCTCCAGTCGGGGCCAAAGCGATTCACCAGGGCTGCGGATGTGCTCTCCACAGAGAAGGCGGCCTCATCCAGGGTCTGCAGGCTGCTGCCCTGCCAGTCAATCGGAAAGGACGCAATGCACTCCGCCGGTCGAAACTTGGCCAGCTCCGAGGAGAGCCTTTCCCCGGCAATCTCTGTGGTCAGGAACTCTCCTGTGGAGACGTCCACAAAAGCCAGGCCCATCCTGCCTCCATCTTGCACCACGGAGGCGAGAAAATTGTTGCAGGACTCGTCGAGCAATGCCGGCTCAATGATGGTGCCTGGTGTCACCACGCGAGTGATCTCTCTTTTCACGAGACCTTTGGCCAGCTTGGGGTCTTCCACCTGATCGCAGATGGCCACCTTGTGCCCGGCCCGGATGAGCTTGGCCAGGTAGACCTCCAGGGCATGGTAGGGCACACCCGCCAGAGGAATCTTGTTGCCCTCATCGTCCTTTTGGCGGGAGGTAAGGGTGATGTTCAGGTCGCGGGCGACGACTACGGCATCCTCGGCAAAGGTCTCGTAAAAGTCGCCCACCCGGAATAGCAGCAATGTATCCGGGTACAGTTTTTTTTCCCGGTAATACTGCTCCATGAGGGGAGATAGCTTGGACATAATCCGCTTATGCTCGGGCTTCTCTTATCATATCGCTTTCGGTGCGTGCTTGCCGTCTCGTTGCATGCCTTACGATTTTCCAACCACAAATAACAAAATCGCTCAATTCAATTCAATAAAGTATTAAAAATAGTTACACAAGTGCCGGTTTCCCTGCACTTGATTTCCCCTAAGCCGTCTTCTCTCCCTCGGCGCTTCCCGTCCAGGAGTCGCCGCTCGTGGAAAATGCCTGGTACTCTCCCGTGGCATAGTCTCCGCTCAGATCGAGCTTGAGCTTGTATTGGACGATGGGATTAGAAGTGACCAGATTCAGCTCTAGGGTTGCATCGGCAACAGCTCCCGATACAGTCACATCCCGGGTGTTGTTGCCCTCTTTGATCTTGCCGGCTCCAAAGACATCATTTCCCTTCTGGAAGATGGCCAGGTTCAGATCCCTCTCAACGCTGTCGTTCAGGGTAAAATACCAGCTTCCGCCAGCATTTGCTACTTCTAGCTTTGCGGGGGGAAGCTCAGTATCTGTGGCATTGGATGTGTTCGCGGCTGGTGCGATCTCTTCGCTGGACGACTCCGCTTGAGTCCTGGAATCCTTGGCGCTGGCCCCGCCACCTGCAAGAGTGCTGGGCATGGTCCAGTCCAGTGAGCTCTTGTTTTTATCGAGATCTCTTTGTGCCTGGGGTGTTGCTGCAAAGCCGGACGGATTCTTATATACTGTTACCCCTTCAGCGCTTATCATTTCATCTGCGTTATAACTAGGATTACTCCAATCGACGCAAAGAGCCGTCACAGCCAGGAAGGCAATGAAAAGCAATGATGATAATATTAGAATTTTAAATCTCATGACATATCGACCTTCTTAGGAATGGTTTTTCTAGTCCTCATGAATGGATGCTTTCCGGTCGGGTTGACCTGGCTTATGTTCCATTCTGCCGCCATTCGCATTGCCATGCAGTTTATTAGTTGATAAGCTTAATGGTTGTACGACAAACAACGTTGTATGGTATATAAAAAATAGATTATTATAAATTTAAATTTAGTTGATCTTTCCCATGGCGATTCCCTTCCAGGGCACATATCTGATACTGTAGCCATGATAGTCGCCTGACAGGGATTTGCCGTTCATGGTCAGAGAAAGGTGGAAGAGCGTTAGGTCGTCGGAGAGGACGTCTAAATTCAGCTTGTTCCCGGTGACGGTCCCGGTTGCCGTGGCATTTTGAAGGCTGCTTCCCACGACAATTGTGCCCTTGCCGAAAACGACATCATTAGATTGGTACATCTGCAAAGCGACAGATCGCTCCAGGCTGTCCAGCAGATTCAGGCTCCAGGTGCTGGTGGGGCTGAGCAGTCTAGCCTTGGGCTGGGATGGCTCTGAGTTTGCAATAGATCCGGGCAGATTCTTTCCCATTATCACCGGCGTGGCATTGCCTAACTGGTCTTGCTGACCTGGGCTGAAGATCTCGTCCCCCATGGTCTTTTTTATGTCCTGCATTGGATTCAAAGGATCATCTTGTGCAGCAGCGCAGGCTGCCAGGAAAATGAGAATCAAAATGCCGGCCAGAGATCCGATATTAGTGTATTTCATTTTTTGCCTCCCATTAAGTCCGATAATAATGCACTTGCAAAAACAGAAAAAATAAAATGCAAAGAGAAGATCATTAGATCAATAGCAGGCTCATTCAGAGCTTGCCTTTTGCACCTCGATCTTCTCTCCCGTCTTCATGCGCTTGATGATGCGTTTGGCCATCTCCGAAGACTTGGCCACCCGGATATCTCCTCTGCGGCCCACGGTGGCCGTGAAGATCGGCTCCTCGCCAACGTATACCTCCACCGACTCTCCGGCCATGCCCTCCAGCCAGATGATGAGATGCTTGGCCGTCTCCTCCACCTTGGGCGTTGCCAGGACGGGCGCATCCTGAGTGCGCACGTCGATGTGCAGTCCCAGGTTCTTCTCGATCTGATCGATGTTCTTGCCGGCCTTGCCTATCACTCTCGCCGCCTCATCCTGGGGAACGTGGATGACCGCAGATGAGTCGGTGAGCATCTCCACCTGGAAAGGGCCACGCACATGATGCGCTATCTCCTTCTCAATCTCGCGACTGGCCAGTCTCCAGGATGGAGAGGGCTTGCGACTCTCCTTGGACACGGGCATGACCACAATCTGCTCGCCATAGGAGTATAGCTCATACTCCGCCTGGCCCGTCTCAAAGTCCTTGACCACAATCACCGGTCGGGCCAGGTCCGCTTCCACCATGCCGGCGGGAACCTTGACCACGAACTCCACATCCAGGACATGGGTGACCTCGCCCTTCTCGATGAAGACCACCGTGTCTACCACCTGGGGAATCATGCCCATGTCCACGCGACCGAGAAGACGTTGCAAGGCATCGATGGGCTTGTTGGCATGCACCACACCGATCATACCCACGCCCGCCAGGCGCATATCTGCGAAGACCTGGAAGTCGCGCGTCTTTCGGACCTCGTCGTAGATGGTGTAGTCGGGCCTGACCAAGAGCAAAATATCAGCCGAGGCTTCCATGCTGCCTTCCAGCGGCCCGTACTGAGTGATCTCCGGGGGAACTTGCAGATCGCGAGGCGACTCCAGGGTCTTGACCACATAGTTGCAGCTTAAGAGATACTCGGCAACTCCGGCGGCAAAGGTGGACTTTCCCGATCCAGGCGGACCGGCGATGAGAATGCCTCTCTGACTCTCCTTCAGCCTTTCTTTTAGCATGCTGCTATGCCGGTAAGAGTCAAAGCTCACCTTGGCCACTGGTCGCACGGCCGTTATCTCCAGACCGTCCGAGAACGGGGGCTTGGCTATGGCGATTCTCATGGGCCCGATCTGAATTACGGCGGCACCAATCTTCTCCATCTCCACATAGCCTTCCGGATCTGCCTTGGCCCTTTCGAAGATCTCGCGAGAGAGGTCTCTTAGCTCCCTTTCCGATAGCGGCCTCTCTCCTATTCGAATCAGGGAAAAGTCTCCCACATGGCCGCGTTTGGCCATGGGGATGGCACCCTCTTTGAGATGCACGGAGAGAGTATCCTCTGTGAAGTATTTCTCCAGGGATAAGGGCTTGATAGGCTCGCGCTGCGGACGGACATACTCCACGTCCAGGCCCATAGCCTCAGCCACCCGGAACTGAACCTGATCGCTGGTAAGGAAGGAGGCGCCAAGTTCCAGGGCTACATCCCGAATCATGGCGTCTATCTCACCCCCACCGGCGAGCTTGATCTGGTCTAAATTGGGCCTGATGCCCACGTATTCCAGCTCGATCTTGCCCGTCTTGGCAAGTTCAGAGAGCTTCCTTAACTCCTCCAATCCCCTAAGACCAATATCTCGCCCGTGGTTGGCCTGAGCCTCCAGCTCGGCTACCACAGCTTCAGGTACAACGATCCTGCGGCCCTGCAGCTCACCGGCTTTGATCTTGGCAGAGACTCTGCCATCAATTACCACGCTGGTATCTGGCACTAACGGTTGCGCCATTGTCGAAAACATCCTTTAATCATCAATTATCATCTAGAAATAAAGCTAGAGATAGACTATATCCATCTTTCGCTTTTCAGCTATCCATTCCAGCACGTAGTCTATGTCCAGTTGTCTTCTGGTCTGCAGACTGGACTGTACCACCATGATGGGACTGTTCTTCATAGCCTCGGATATCTTCTGGGAGGCCACTGCCCCAAATCCGGGATCTAGCCTTCTTAAGATGTAGAGCTTTATGTCGCTGCAGGCAAAGCCTTCATCGGTTCTATGTCCCAGTTCGATGCAGACTTTTCCCTGCGAGGATTGCAGCCGAAAGGCCACGCTGTAGCTGGCAAATTTGCTTCGATCATAGAGCTTTCTCTCCTGGAAAGCAGGCCGCAGATCTTCTTCCATTATGACCGTGCCTAAAGTGATCAGATCCTGGGTAGCCACAGAGGAGTATTGAGGGCAGCCGGCCAGCTTTGAAGCCGTGAGGTTTTTTAAGGACGCATCCTTGGCATGGCAGTGTTCGCTGTCATCTACCGCCCAGAAATCCCGGCTCAAAGGGAATGTGGCCGTTGCATAATTGTCGCAGCTTTTGCACTTCATCCCTATGACAACTTCCTTATTCAGGAACGGCGCGATGCCCTCTAAGATGACCAGAGCATCAGCGACGCGAAAGTCTGCTGCCCCTCCAAGGAACTTCCTGGCTTCTCGGACCGCAAAGAGTATTTCATTCCTGTTATCCATAGGCTATCCTCATACGCCGGTGCCATTTTGCCCGGGCGGCATGAACTGGGGTGTAAGATGAGCATCATACATAAGAACTTGCCGTGGCTCCGAAAGAGATATATTTACTCATCACTTTTCCGCGGAGAAGAGTAGATCAGCCCGCTAATAATTGGAGGTCAGCCCTTGAAAGAAATACGCTTACATGGTCGTGGCGGTCAGGGATCTGTCACTGCAGCCGAAATGATAGCCGTTGCGGCTTTTGAGGACAAAAGGTTCTCTCAGGCATTTCCGGCCTTCGGAGTAGAACGGAGAGGTGCGCCGGTAATGGCCTTTGCCAGAATTGCCGACAAGCCCATCAGGATCAGAAGTCAGATCTATGAGCCGGATTACGTCATTGTGCAGGATGTAACCTTGCTAGATGTGGTGGATGTGGCAGCAGGACTTAAACCGACCGGGAAGATAATAATAAACACCGACCGGCCCCGTGAGGCGCTCAAGCTTAAAACAGATGCAGAGGTCATCACTATCGACGCTACCAAGATCGCTATGGATATCCTAAAGCGGCCTATTGTCAACACCACCATGCTGGGAGCATTTTGCGGAGCGAGCAAAGAGGTGGGGCTGGAGAGCATGAACAAAGCTATTTCGGAACGTTTCAAAGGGGAACTTGGCAAGAAGAACCTGCTCGCCATCAAAGCCGCCTTCGAGAGGGTATCTTAATGGCAATTAAAGCCGGGAGTTTAGTAGAGGCGTGCAGCACCCGCATGACAAAGACCGGTGCCTGGCGTACGTTCATGCCCCTAGTCAATCATGAGAAATGCATAAAATGCAGCCTCTGCGAGATTTACTGCCCCGAGGGCTGCATCCACCAGGAAGAAGGGCTCTTTGTCCCTGACCTGGACTACTGCAAAGGCTGCAGCGTGTGCGCTAACGAGTGCCCACGCATGGCGGTACAAATGGTCTTGGAGGAGAAGTGATGAGCGAGAAGACTGCTAATATGAAAGTGGTAGAGGGCTCTTATGCGGTGGCCCACGCGGTCATGTGCTGCCGGCCGGATGTGATCTCAGCCTATCCCATAACGCCTCAGACTCACATCGTGGAGAACCTCTCTCAGATGGTGGCGGATGGTGAGCTTGACAGCGAATTTTTGACGGTGGATTCCGAGTTCTCAGCCCTGTCGGTTTTAGTCGGCTCAAGTGCGGCCGGTGCCAGAAGCTACTCCTCGACCACGAGCCAGGGCTTGGCCCTGATGTATGAGGTTTTGTACAATGTTTCCGGCATGAGGCTGCCCATAGTCATGAACGTAGCCAACCGGGCCTTGGGCGCGCCGCTCAACATCTGGAACGATCAGCAAGATGCCATAGGCGCTCGCGATGTGGGATGGCTGCAAATTTACGTGGAGGATGTCCAGGAAGCAGTGGATGCCACGCTGCAGGCCTACAAGATCGCCGAGGATGCAGAGATTCGAACCCCCATCATGGTCTGCATGGATGGATTCGTTTTAACCCACGTCTATGAGCCGGTAGAGCTTTTAGACAAGGAAAAGGCCAGGGAGTTTCTGCCCGCCTACCAGCCGGCCAATATCCTGGACCCGGCCAAACCCAAGACCTTTGGAGCCTTCGCTGATCCCTCCACTTATACGGAGTTTCGCTATCAGCAGTTCGAGGCCCAGCTGAAGGCTCTGGACAAGATCGAAAAGGTTGCTCGCGAGTTCGAGGAGACCTTTGGAAGGTATTATGGTGGGCTCATCGACAGCTACCAGGCCGAGGACGCCGAGATAGTAATAGTTACCTTGGGCTCGGTCATCGGCACAATCAAGGACGCCATAGATGCCATGCGGTCCGAAGGCAAGAAAGTCGGCCTGCTCAAGGTGCGAAGCTACCGCCCCTTCCCGGTGCAAGCTCTGCGTAAAGCTCTGAAAGACGCCAGCGTAATCGCGGTTATAGAGAAGGATGTCTCTATAGGAAGCGAAGCCGGTCTGGTGACAGACCTGAAGGCGGCCTTCTACAACAGCAATATCCGTATACCTATCATCGGCTTTACGGCGGGCCTTGGTGGCCGGGACATCACTGTTAAGGATATCCGCAAGATCGTAGATAAGGCAGAGACTGCCCGCAAGGGAATAGAATTCGAGTTCGAGTTCCTGAATCTCCGGACGGAGATCCTTTAGGAGGCTAAAAGAATGGAAAAATCTTTGCTGGCACCAGGACACAGGGCCTGTGCAGGATGCGCTATGCCTACTACCATCAGGCTGGTTTTAGACGCCGCCGGACCCAACACCATCGTGGTCTCGCCCACGAGCTGCCTGGAGGTTACTACCACTCCCTTCCCGGAAAGCGCCTGGTGTGTTCCCTGGATTCACTCCTTATTCGAGAATGCGGCAGCAGTAGCCTCCGGCGTTGAGGTCATGCAGAAGCGCATGGGGTTGGACACCAACGTGGTCATCATTGGTGGAGACGGCAGCACCTTCGATATAGGTATGGGTTCCAATTCGGGCATGTTCGAGCGTGGCCATAAGATTCTCTATGTCTGCTACGACAACGAGGCCTACATGAATACGGGAGTGCAGAGAAGCGGCTCCACGCCGTTTTGCGCGCATACCACCACGACGCCGTCGGGCAGCCAGAGCCAGGGCAATGCACGGCCCAAGAAGGACATGCCGGCCATCGCCTTGGCCCACAAGGTTCCCTACGTGGCTACCGCTTCCGTGGCCTATCCTGTGGACCTGAGACGAAAGGTCAAGAAGGCCTTGCAGGTGAATGGGCCATCCTATATTCAAGTCAATGCGCCCTGCATCACCGGCTGGACCTTTGAAGCCGGACTCATGATCGAGCTGGCGCGCCTGGCTGTGGAGAGCGGGCTGTGGCCGCTCCTGGAATATGAGAACGGAGAGCTTGTGGGCGTCAAGAAGGTGCGCCGGCCTAAATTGGTAGAGGAGTACCTCAAGCTGCAGGGCCGCTACAAGCACCTCTTCAAGAAAGCGGAATGTGCGGATATGCGGGGCCAGATCCAGGCCATGGCGGATGCGAATATCGCCAAGTACAAGCTGGTTGACTGAACATGTATGTGGGCCGAATAGTAATAGTAGGCCATAGCCAGGGAAGGAGCTTTGTCGCCTACAGAGTCTCCTCCCGCTCTTTTCCCAATCGCAGGGCAGAAGTGCGCGGCCAGAGCATCATGGTCTCGCCCCAGGATCGTGCCGACTTAGCCAAAAATCCTTACATCGCCTACAACTGCATTCGCGTCGGCAGCAACAATGCAGGCGATGTTGCGGTTGTAAGCAATGGCACTCATACCGACATGATTATGGAGAGAATCCAGGATGGTCAGCGGCCAATAGATGCCCTGACCATCAGTCTGGCAGCTTACGGTTATGAGAGGGACGAGCTTGACACTCCGCGCATAGCCGGCGCGGTGCGGGGAGATCGATGCTGGCTGGGCATTGCCAGGAAGGATGAGCTGCGGGTAAGGGAGTATGATCTAGTGAAGGATCAGGCATTTTTGGTCGCGACTTATGAGAAGACCGACTTTGAGGCCACTGTTTTGGGCGGCAGCAGTGCCGGTGAGATTGCCCGCCTGGCGTTTGATTTGCCCTTAGAGAGGCCGGTCTGTGCGGCGGCGGCCTTTGCCTTGCCGGATGAGCAAGGCAGCGGATATGAACTGGCGATTTACAATCCGTTGTAGTGGATTTAGGAGAGGGATGTTATGGAAATCAATGGTGTTGAGATAGAAGATACCTTTGCGGAAGGCTTTCCCATAAAGATGGCAAGGGTGCAGATTACTGCGATAACGGAACGCTGGGCTCTGGAAGCGGCGCGTGAAGCCACGGGATTTGGCACGTCCGTGATAGGATGCTCGGCTGAAGCTGGCATCGAATGCATTGTCGGGGGAGAAGAGACGCCGGACGGTAGACCCGGGGTCAATATCCTGATCTGCAATATGGGCTACAAGAACCTGGAGAACTCACTGCTCTTTCGCCTGGGCCAGTGCGTGCTAACCGCGCCTACAGCAGCGGCTTTTTCCGGCATGCCGGATGCGGAGAAGCAGTTTGATACCGGCAAGAAGCTGAGCTTCTTTGGTGACGGCTACCAAAAGCAAGTCGAGCTGTTTGGCCGCAGCGTCTGGAAGATTCCCCTCATGTCGGGAGACTTCATCGTCGAGCAGAATTTCGGGGCAGTGGACGCAATTGCGGGCGGCAATTTCCTCATTTTCGCCCAAAATCAGGCGGCAGGCTTGCTGGCGGCCGAGGCGGCCGTAAATGCCATCGGCAAGATCAAGGGCACGATTACTCCTTTTCCGGGAGGCATTGTGGCCAGCGGCTCCAAGGTGGGCTCCAAGTACAAGTTCCTGAAAGCCTCCACCAACACAGCCTTCTGCACGTCGCTTCGCGAGGATGGGGTTTGCACTTTAGCCGAGGAAGTCTCTGCCGTCTTTGAGATAGTAATAAATGGCGTTAGTAAAGAGGCCATTTCCGCGGCCATGAAGGCGGGCATCAATGCCGCCTGCCATGTGCCCGGCGTCTTAAAGATCAGTGCTGCCAACTACGAGGGAAAACTCGGCACTCACCAGTTCCCGCTGCGTGTGGTGCTGGAATAAAACGGCTCTTTTTTTTTGATAAGGTATTTCAGAATAAAGCAATCTAATTGGTTATTCGTCATGTCTTATCAAATTTTACTTCCTGGATTATTTCAATTCCGCTTCATATCGATTGTTATTATTTTCTATTATTGGTAAATAGTGACAAATGACCCCTACACTCTCCATGTTAGCGATTTCCTTGAATATCATCTTTTCTATCCCACCTTCATCTCAGGCAGACCTTCGATTATTTCGACGTACTGCCTGACCAAGGACTTGCTCATCTCCAGTTCA
>JANYKI010000097.1 GCA_025361645.1 Methanothrix sp. | reverse complement strand
CTATCATCAATCTGGCCAAAATGCTCAAGTCCATCGGCTTCGAGAATATCAATATGGAGCCCGAGATCCACATTCAGAATGTTGTGGCTTCTGCCGACCTGAAGACCCGTTTGAACATGAACGCCGTCGCCCTGGGCCTGGAGAACATAGAGTACGAGCCTGAGCAGTTTCCGGGGCTAATTTACAGGATCAAGCAGCCCAAGGTGGTGGTACTCATATTCGGCTCCGGCAAACTGGTGATCACGGGCGGCAAATCGCAAGAGGACTGCGTTGAAGGCGCGCGGATCGTCAAGATGCAGCTTGAGAACATGGGGCTGCTTTAGGCACTTCCCCGGGCCTTCCATCCTCCGGGCCTGGTGCTCGCTCACTTAGAATTAATTTCAATCAAGTTGATGTTTGTCCCACCCAGCGCTCGCATTTCTCGCCTAGCTCCTTCTTCCAGAGAGGTGCTCTTTTTTTCAGCTCCTCAATTATGTATCTGCAACCGGAGAAAGCCTCTTCCCGGTGTGCTGCCGAGCAGACGATGGCTAAGATGCTCTCGCCTACGGCCAGCGTCCCCGTCCGGTGCACGACCTCCGCCGCGATAAGATGAAAGCGGCTCATGGCCTCCTCTTGAATGGCTTCCAGCTCCATTAGCGCTGCCTCCCGGAAGGCCTCCACCTCTATCCTCTCCATGCCGTCATCCCGAACGGTGCCAAGGAACGTGACCATAGCTCCGGCATCCTTGCTTCTCGCCCTTTTTATCATCTCGTCCAGGGAGATCTCCGTCTCGGTTATCTGGATCATCAGGCTCTAGCCTCCCGCCAGGGGTGGAAAGATGGCCAGCTCGTCTCCCTCTTGCAGCGGTCTGGACAGGTCCTGAGTGGGATCGATCCTCTTTCGGTTGACCATGAGCAGAACATAATCACGAAGAGTGCCGGTGTCGTCAAAGGCCGCCTCTTTAAACGCCGGCCTGGCAGCGGCGAGCTCTTCCAGCAGATCACTAACCGTTGCACTCTCTTTTAGGAACAGCACCCGCTCTTTTCCGAGAATCTCCCGGAAGCTTGCAAACGCCAGAACCATAATCCGCATGCTTCAACCACGCCTATTTTTTATACATATCGCCAAAGCTGGTGGGAGCAGGTCCGGAATCGGCCTTGCCTTTCAGGCCACCCAGCTTCAAGGACTTCTTGATCTTTTCATTCTCATTTTCCCGCAGCCGGGCGATCTCTTCCGCTGAGTCTATGCCCATGACGAAGGCACCGTGACAGGGCTTGACGTAGGTGAAGAGCATCTCCGTTCCCCGCACGCCTATCGCCACGGGGGGCACGCCGATGATATAGTAGTCCTTGAAGAGCTTGTAGCCGGGATCTACGTAGTAGACCTCATCAGAGTTCTTCTCGATGTACTCGCGGGCGTCCTTGAAGGAGGTGCGTTCCAGGTGCAGATTGTACTTCATCTGCTCGATACAACTCACAAAACCACCTTATCGATCTTGTTTTTAAGGGGATTGGGGTTGTGGGTGGCCTTGGCCACGATCTTCTCCGCAGGAAAGTCGATGCTCTCCCCCAGAGCCTCGGCATTCTTGCCGAATACCACCGCAAAAAGCCTGGCCTTGGAGATGGCGCTGAATGTGGCAGCGTAGGTCATGCCGGCATCGCTGTGCATGAAGGCGAAACACACGTCAAAATCGACCTTCTTTTCCACGACGTCACCAATCAGCTCGTCCAGATCGACCGTCTTTTGCACATAGTAGCTCTCCGGGTCGGCGACCTTGAGCAGCTTGACGGCCGCATCCGTGCCGGCCACGGTCACATCCCATCCGGATTTTTTCAACTTATGGGTGAGATAGATTACCATGCTCATCTGCACCGGCACTTCCGGACAGCCCATCACCAACAGCGCCTTTTTTCCTTCGCTCATAACTTCCATCTCTTGGCTATGATTCTAGATTGGCTCATCACTATTTCCTGTAGCTAACCCGAGGTTACAATGGTTTACCAGTTGTTAGTTAGTCGCTCTGTGCGTACTCTCTGATCTCGTTCTTCGATATTGATGCTCAATTATGATTATTACTATTAATACTCACCATCAGAGCACTCCCGGCAAGCCGAATTGCGTTCGCAGGCCATCTCGTCCAGACAGCCATTCAGACCGTCCCAGAACAGTAGACGGTTCTCCAGAAGCTTCCCCGCGCCGGTAACATATTTCACGGCCTCGGTCACCTGAATGGAGCCAATCACACCGCATGTGGAACCCAAGGCGGGAAAGACTGATGCAGGAGGGGCGCGAGGGAATATGCAGGCGAGGCAAGCCGTTTTGCCGGGAATGATGGTGGTAGCCTGGCCCTGGTAGCCGCTGATCGCTCCGTGAAAGAGGGGGATCTTTCTTTGCAAAGCAGCCCGGTTCAAGAGGTATCTAACCGGGAAGTTGTCCATGGCATCCATGATAATGTCGCATCCTTGCAGGAGCTGATCGATATTCTCTTCTGAGATGGTCTCCACCAGCGCCTCCACCTCTATCTCCGGGTTTATGCCGGTTAAGCTCTCATAAGCCGACTTTGCCTTGGCCCGGCCCACATCGGCGTTGCCATGCAGTATCTGCCGGTTGAGGTTGGAGAGCTCCACAGTGTCGCAGTCCACGATGCGAATTTTGCCGAAGCCTGCTGCTGCCATGTAAAGGGAAATGACGGAGCCGAGGCCCCCAGCTCCCGCTATGAAGACGCTCGTCCTCAAAAGCCTCTCCTGGCCGTCCTCGCCAAAGAGGCGAATCTGGCGGGAATATCGCTTTTTTTCGGCATCGCTCAGCATGAAATTCCTCAACAGCTAATAATATTTATATTAATACTAATAATAATATGCTTTTGATTGAGCCTCATTTTCAGTAGCATTCGTTCTACCCGCCGTGCACAAATCGCACGATTTTCAGCTCGTCAGAGCCGCCTGCCGTCTCCTCTTCCGAGACTATCCTGCCATTTTTGGCCACGATGACCTCTTCGGGATTTATGCAAAGCTGCTTGAGGATGTCCTCGATGCGGGCTATGTCTCCCGCAATCTCCCTTCTGCTGCCATCCGGCAAGGCAATCAACATTTTATCTCCATCAAGTATTCCTGCAACGGCTTACTGGGCTGTCCTTGTGCAAAATGCTTCTGGTAGCCCAGGCGAGCGCGTCCCTGCGGCCAATCCCGCGAACGTGCACGTTGGCGCGCGCCCGCTGGTAAGTTTGCATCCTCTGAATGCACGTACCTAAAGGGTGTGGGCAAAGTTCACGATTGTGAATAGAACCCCTGAGGCAGATTTGCTATTTAAGAGTTAGGGATGGGGCAAGGATAAGAGGCGATTGATCAAATCACGACAAGCCATATGGAGGATGCCAAACGCTTAACCCTAGGCAGATAGAAAAGGAGATGGGAATATGATAAATGAGCCTGACAGGATATGCCCCTGGCAACATGCATGGTTCCTCGATAATTGGGTCCGAAGAGCCATCCACAACCCGGATAGGATTATTGGAATATACATTGAAAAAGGCCAGACTGTTCTGGATCTGGGCTGCGGTCCAGGCATGTTCTCCCTGGCCATGGCAAAAATGGTGGGGGAAGATGGAAAGGTAATTTCTGTGGACATCCAGGAAGAGATGCTCCATATTCTGAGGCGAAAGAGCGAAGATGCTGGATTGAAATCTCGTATCCTCCTGCATAAGTCTCGGCCAGACGGGATAGGCGTCAGAGAAAAGGCCGACTTTGCCCTGGCATTCTACATGGTCCATGAGGTCCCAGATAAAGCCGGCTTCCTTAATGAGGTCGCCACCCTCATCAAACCCCAGGGAAGGGTTTTGATCGTCGAGCCAAAGCTTCACGTATCAGAGGCCTCATTTGAAGAGACCGTAGAGATTGCACAGTCCACAGGACTATTACTGATCTCTCGACCTAAGATTCTCTTTAGCAGAGCTGTCCTTCTTCAGAAGAATTCCGGCTAGATCCAGGAAACCGGGGTTGGATTTAAGTATCTGAAAATGGTTTCTTCCGTCAGATTAACTAAATAAATTTCAAGGTGATTTATTTTGCATAAAAGCGTAGTCAAGGATCCAAGCCTCGCCGCAGAAGGGGAAAAGCGCATCGAATGGGCCCGCCGACACATGCCTGTTCTGGAGAAGATCAAAGAGGAGTTCGAGAGGGAAAAGCCCCTCAAGGGTGCGCGCATCGTGGCCTGTTTGCATGTCACAGTGGAGACGGCCAACCTCATCACCACCCTTGTCGCAGGCGGCGCCGAGGTGGCCGTCACCGGCTCCAATCCGCTCTCCACGCAGGATGAGGTGGCGGCAGCTCTGGCGGCGCGGGGCCTCTACGTCTACGCCTTCCGGGGCGAGAACGAGCAGGAGTACTACGACTGCATCAAGAAAGCCCTGGACCTTCGGCCCAATGTGAGCCTGGACGACGGAGCCGATACCATCGCCATCATCCACAAGGAGCAGCCGGAGCTGGCCGCTCAGATGTTTGGCGGCTGCGAGGAAACCACCACCGGTGTCGTGCGCCTGCGAGCCATGGCCGAGGACAATGCTCTTCTCTATCCGGTTGTCGCTGTCAACGACGCCGAGACCAAGATGATGTTCGATAACCGCTACGGCACCGGCCAGAGCACTCTGCACGGCATCATGCAGGCCACCAACTTCCTCTTCGCGGGCAAGACCGTAGTCGTGGCCGGATACGGCTGGTGCGGCCGGGGTTTTGCCATGCGCGCCAAAGGTCTGGGAGCAAACGTAATCGTAGTTGAGATCGAGCCGAGAAAAGCCCTGGAGGCGGCCATGGATGGCTATAGAGTCATGCCCATGCACAAGGCCGCGCCCCTGGGAGATCTGTTTGTCACGCTTACGGGCAACATAAACGTGGTTCGTAACGAGCACTTCATGCAGATGAAGGACCAGGCCGTCCTCGCCAACAGCGGCCACTTCAATGTGGAGATCGACATCCCCGCTCTCGAAAAGATGGCCGCGGCAAAAGCAGAGGTGCAAAACAATGTCACCGAGTACAAACTCCCGGACGGGCGCAGACTCTACCTGCTCGCGGAAGGCCGGCTCATCAATTTGGCTGCTGCCTATGGCCATCCACCCGAGGTAATGGATATGTCCTTTGCCAACCAGGCATTGGCCGTGCGCTACATCGTGGAGCACGGGCGACATCTAGAGAAGAAGGTCTATGCTGTTCCTGTGGAGATCGATCGCAGGGTGGCGGAACTGAAATTGGCCTCCATGGGATTGGAGACGGAAAGGCTTACCGCAGAGCAGGACAAATACCTGCACAGCTGGCAGATGGGAACTTAAGGATAACAAAAGGAAGTGTCTTGGCCTTGGATCTGAAAAAAGGTAACCTGGAAGCATATCTGCAAAGCCTTTACGGGCGAGATTTATCGCTCCTGAGCACCCGTAAGATGGGAGAGACCATACCTACCACAGAGGACGTGAAAGGATTCGGATACGGATCGCCTCTGCTGGTGGAGTACGTGGTCAATGGGAAGAAGGGCTCGGCCGTACTCTCCTCCATGCGCGTGCAGCATGGCTTCGGCCACGACCACTTCTCCGACCGGGCAGGGATTATGATCTGGCAGAATTCGACCTTTGCCGGCCTCCCCAAACACGTCCCATCTCTCGATGTGGGCTACTTCACGGAAAAAGGGACGCTGGTCTCGGCGGGAGACGCTCGCGAATACTTCTTGCTCATGGAAAAGATTGAGGGGAAAGAGTACTTCTTTGACCTGGAGCGGGTAAAAGAGCAGGGCGCAACCGACCTGGACTCTAGCCGGGTCATAGCCCTCTCCAATTACCTGGCCGAGATTCACGCCGTCAAGAACGACTGCCCGCCCCTCTATCAACGTAAGATCCGGGAGACGTTAGGAGACGGCGAGTGCATCTTCGGCATTCTGGACGACTATCCGGATGCTCCCAGCTTCCTGGACCCGGACGAGCTGCAAGAGGTCGAGAAGATCTGCGTAGAGTGGCGCTGGATGCTGCGGGGTAAAGCCGGGCGGCTCTGCCAGGTGCACGGCGACTTCCACCCCTGGAATATTATGTTCCGGGAGGGCGCGGACTTCTCCGTCCTGGACAGAAGCCGGGGAGAGTGGGGCGAAGCTGCCGATGACATCACGGCTCTGGCCATGAACTACATATTCTATTCCGTGCAAAAGAGCTTGCGCCTAACCGGAGACCTGAAAGACCTCTTCGAGCTGTTCTTTGAAAACTACCTGGAAAAGACGGGTGACGAAGAGCTTCTGGAGGTCATCGCGCCTTTCTTCGCCTTCCGGGCAGTGGTCGTGGCCAGCCCCACCTGGTATCCGCTGCTCTCCGATGATGTGAGAAGAGCCCTCTTCAACTTCCTGGAGAACGTCCTGGGCTCTAAGAAGTTCAATTACAGGGATGTGAACAGCTACCTGGACTAAGTAAGGATGACGACTTACGCCTTCGAGCTGTCCGGAGAACATGAGACCCTGCCGAGAAGCGAGGCCTTAGCCCTGGTGGAGATTTTCTCCACCCATTTTTCTGAGATCGCTTTTCTGGACCAGTGCCTGATAGTGGAGGCAGAAGACCTCGATGTGCAATTATTGGGCAGTCGTCTGGCCATGACTCATCGCATCATCGAGGTCCTGGCGATCTCTGACGCAACCCTGGAGGCACTCGCAAAGTCTGTGAGCCTCCTAGAGCTGCCCCGCGAGAGATATCTGGTCAGGGCCCGGCGTATCAAGGATGCTGCGCCTGGCGCAGATGCCGTAGAGCGCGAAGTGGGACGCATCCTTTTTCAGAGAGGCTACAAGGCGGACCTGAAAAATCCAAAGATGGTGCTGCGAGCCGTCATCACCACGGAAAGAATCGTACTGGGACGCGAGGTTGCCAGATGTGATAGAAGCTCCTTTGAAGCGCGCCGGCCACACCTCAAGCCCTTTTTCCATCCCGGCGTGCTTATGCCGCGCATGGCCCGCTCATTGATCAACCTCACCCAGGTCCGGGCAGGCGAGATGCTGCTCGATCCCTTTGCCGGAACCTGCGGCATTCTGATCGAAGCCTGCTTGATCGGCATCCAGGGGCTGGGTATCGAGGTTCAGACCCGGCTGGTGAAGGGTGCCTTATGCAATTTGCATACGCTTGACTGCTCTCTTTTATTGGGAGATGCCAAGCGCTTGCCACTGCAAAACTCTTCCATCGATGCTGCCGTTCTGGACACGCCCTATGGAAGATCGGCTAAAATCCTGGCAAAGTCGAAAGAATTTCTTTTGAAGGAAAGTTTAAGCGAGCTCTTCCGGGTGATTAAGCCTGATCGACGCATGGTAATCGTGGCAGATAGCTCGCTTGATGCCTTGCTCGCGAATGCGGGCTTCGAAATAATCCAAAAGCATACGGACCGCGTGCACGGAAGCCTGACGCGGCAAATATTCCTATGCCAAAGATAATGCGCAAAGTGGCTTCTCAGGCCTCTGCCGCCTCATAGTCGGTATCAATGGTGTCCGCTAGACCATCCTCTGTGTGGGCTGTCACCATGCGCTCGGAGACATCCTGATCGGAGAGTATCTCCAAAAAACGCTTTGTGTATCCATCCCTCTCCGATGCTTTCTGGCTGTCGAAGATATTCCTGTACTCCGATATGGTAGAAGGAGCTACCCGCAAACTACCAGCCATCTCTTTGACGGATTTGCTGGCATCTGTTAGGCGGAGAAACTCATCCTTGTCGAAAGGAGGCTTCAAATCAGTCTCCCTGAATAAGTGGAGCTTGATTCGGGCCCGGCTGACGGTTTTATTAAGAGCTCGATCACCCAGTTGCTCTGCGATCTCGGTATCACTTAGTTTCTTATAAAATAGCCTGATAACTGATGATAATTGCTCGGCAGTCAGCTTTGTCTGGATGCCGTATTGTTTTATCATCTCCCGGACTACTCCCAATAAAGCGCGCTCAATCTCACCGCTTCCCCGGAGACTACCATGACGGGTGGCCTGCTTCTCCACGACCTTGGTTGTGGCGCCAATCTTCATAACGAGGTCCCGAAGCTGATCAGTCCTGCCACTCATTTAAGATACTCACCCCTTGGAAACTCCTTTGTTTATAGTATAAAGAGATTTCCATTGTATTACAAACCTTTTTATACACGAGATTCGTCTAAGAAGGCGGAATGTCCGAGACCAGCATATATGTTGTGAAGACCACTGCGAATCAAGAAAGATCGGTGGCCAACATGATCGCCCAGATAGCACGCAAGGAAAAGTATGATATAAGGGCACTGCTGGTACCAGATGTGCTGAAAGGCTACGTTCTTGTGGAATCACCAGCTCCAGAGATCGTAGATCAGGCGATTCAAGGAATACCCCACGCACGCTCTGTGATAAAAGGGGCCTCCAACATCGGAGAGGTTGAACACTTTCTCTCCCCCAAGCCGGCGGTAATCGGAATTAAGGAAGGAGCCATTATCGAGCTCATATCCGGACCGTTCAAGGGAGAGAAGGCAAGGGTCAAACGCGTGGACGTTGCCAAGGAAGAAATAACCTTGGAACTCTTTGAAGCCATGGTGCCTATC
The DNA here is from genome assembly GCA_025361645.1 of Methanothrix sp. Lineage (GTDB taxonomy): Archaea > Halobacteriota > Methanosarcinia > Methanotrichales > Methanotrichaceae > Methanothrix. The sequence continues at coordinate 17,088 of JANYKI010000097.1, read as the reverse complement.
CCCATCACAGTACGGGGAGATCACGTGCGCGTGCTCAGTAAAGATGGAACTTAATAAATTTAGAGGTGACAAGTATTGGCTAATGTCGTAGAAGCATTGGTCCCTGGCGGAAAGGCCAGCGCGGGGCCACCTTTGGGCCCGGCCCTGGGACCTCTGGGCGTAAATGTAGCTCAGGTAGTTGCCAAGATCAATGAAAAGACCAAAGATCTCAATGGAATGCAAGTTCCCGTCAAAGTCATCGTGAAATCCAGAACCGAATTCGAAATCGAAGTCGGAACGCCTCCTACCTCGGCCCTGATCATCAAGGAGATGGGCGTAGAGAAAGGCACTGGAGACAAAACCATCGTCGGGAATATAACTATGGAGCAGGTCCTCAAGATTGCAAACATCAAGAGAAAAGGCCTTCTCTCCAAAACCCTGAAGAACGCGGCCAGCGAGGTCGTCGGCACAGCAGGGTCTGTAGGCGCATCCATTGATGGTATGCAAAGCAAAGAGGCTCAACTGGCTATAGCCAGCGGCAAATACGATGAGATATTATTATCTGAATTATGATTCTCTTTTTTGAGAAGCCGTAGAAGACCTAGAGTCGTAGACTACGGAGGATTGAAATGGATATAGAAGAAGCCGTTAAACAGGCTATCACTGAGGCACCTGCCAGAAAGTTCAGCGAAAGCGTGGATCTGGCTATTAACCTTCATAACATCGACTTAGCCCAGCCGGGAAACAGAGTCGATGCCGAGGTTATCCTACCCCACGGACTTGGCAAACCGACCAAGATCGCTGTATTCGCTGCAGGAGAAACTGGCCTCCGAGCCAAGAGCGCTGGCGCAGACCGGGTTATATCCGCGGACGAGATCAAAGAACTCGCCGGAAATAAGAGAGCTGTGCGCAAACTGGCGGACGAGTATAAGTTCTTCATAGCAGAGACTCAGTTCATGCCCGTCATAGGTAAGAGCCTGGGTTCCATTCTCGGCAAGAGGGGCAAGATGCCCACACCTCTGCCGCCGACACAGGACGTAACCCCACAGATACAGAGGCTCAAGAACATGATCAGGATCAGGTCTCGGGACAAGCCGACCTTTCACCTGACTGTTGGGAACCGAAATATGAATACCAAAGAGCTGGCCGAAAACATTGAAGCGGTCGTCGTCAAGCTCGAGCAGACCCTCAAGGATGGTCGACATAACCTGAAGTCGGTTTATGTCAAGACCACCATGGGGCCTTCTATAAAGGTGATTTAAATGGCAGTAGATCGTCACACTGCCCACATACCTGAGTGGAAGGTTAGGGATGTAGAAGAGCTTGTCGAAATGATTAAAAAAAGCCGCGTTGTAGGCGTTGTAGGCGTGCGGGAGATACCAGCCGATAATCTGCAGCAGATGCGAGGCAGTCTCAGAGGCAATGTCGAGATAAGGATGGTGAGGAACACCATCGCTCGCCGCGCCCTGGAGGCCTCTGCCCCGGATATCAGACCGCTGGCAAATTTCATTGAAGATCAGACTGCTTTGCTCTTTAGCAATGACAATCCCTTCAAGCTGAACGGCCTCTTAGTGAAGGGCAAACAGCCCATGCCCATCAAGGCCGGTGCACGTGCTCCCAAAGACATAGTGATTGAGGCCGGAGTGACCTCGTTCTCGCCGGGACCCATGGTCGGCAAGCTTCAGGCAGCCGGCATTCCTGCCGCCATTAAAAGCGGAAAGGTGGTCATCAACCAGAAGATCACTTTAGCCAAAGAGGGAGAGGTCGTTTCCGCCAAGACTGCGGACATTTTGAAGATCATGGAGATCTTCCCACGAAACGTGGGCCTGGAACTACGAGCGGCCTACGAGGGTGGCTTGATCTTTAAGGCCAAGGATCTTTCCATCAATGTGGAGGCACAGATCTCAGAGCTGTTCGCGGCTTCTGCCAAAGCATTCGGCTTTGCGGTTGAGATTGGCTATGCTACGCCGAAAACTGTCGGACCCATGCTGCAAAAGGCTCAGACCAAGGCCAGAGCCCTGGTACTGGAAGCGGGAATACCCGTGCCCAGCATGATGAAGATGCTTTTAGCCAAGGCAGCCGCCAATGCCCGAGCCGTCGCTCGCCTGGCCAGTGGAGAGGCAGCCTTGGAGGCTGCCGCTGCCGCAACCCCGGCCCCCGCGAAGGCCCAGAAAGAGAAAAAAGAGAAAACTGATGAGGGAGACACCGCTGCGGGACTAGGTGCTCTCTTCGGATAAATTAGATTAAAGGTAAATTCGAGGTAGATTCAAATGGAATATGTATACGCTGCATTACTGCTTCACAGCGCAGGCAAAGACGTTAACGAGGATGGAATTAAGAAGGTCGTCGAGGCATCCGGTGCCGCCGCAGACGAGATCAGAATCAAGGCCCTGGTGGCAGCTTTAGAAGGCGTGGACATCGCAACAGTCCTTGCCCAGGCCGCTGCCGTGCCCATAGCCGCTGCAGCCGCAGCCCCTGTCGCAGCACATGCCGCCAAGGGCGAGGCCAAGGCAGAAGAGCCAGAAGAGGATAAGGAAGCAGCAGAGGAGAGCGGCGTAGAGGGCCTGGGCGCCCTTTTCGGCTGAATCTCCTTCAGCTTTTTTTTTTAAAATTTTTTTGGCAAAAATATTATATTAAAGCTCTTCTAACTTCTCAACGCCCAGCTTCTTGACTTTCGGCTTCCAGATATCGGCTGGCATCCAGGCGGGGGCATTGGCGGGCTTAGGCACCTGGACCCGCTCACCTTGGAATATGTGCACATTTCGTGTCCCTCTCTCCCGGAGCCTTATATCAGTGAATCCGCGGTTTGCTGCCTTTAAGGCTGCTTGGCGGGGCTGTTTTCCGGAAAAGACGCCGATCTCATTTCCATCCTTGTCCCGCAATGCGAAATTTCTTTTTTCTATCATATTTTTATACCTCGCTTAAATGCGTGTGCTGTGAGACATAAGGTTTGCTGCATATCTATATATGAAATACGCTTATATTAATCTTTTGTTTGATTTCAGAATATGTCAATGGAATGGTTTTTTATTCAAGAGGCCTTTTCTATCAATTATGGCATGGGTCATGTGGTTCACGGGCCTTCCAGGCTGTGGGAAGACCACCATCGCAGATAAAGTGTTGACGATTCTATCTGAAAAGGGAATTAGCGCCAGAATCCTGCAACTGGATGAGATCAGAAGAGCGATAACTCCAAAGCCCAAATATACAGAAGAAGAAAGAGATATCGTTTATGCCAGCTTAGCCTACATGGGCAAGCTCTTGGCAGATGAGGGAATAAACGTCATCATAGATGCAACCGCCAATAGACGCCGTTATCGCGATTTTGCCCGCCGCCTGATCCCCAATTTCGCAGAGGTCTTTATCCGAGCGCCTCTGCCTGTCTGCATGGAACGGGAAGCGAAGCGTAAAGCCAAATTCTCTCCTAAGGATATCTACAAGAAAGCGGCCGGTGAGAAGGCCCACGTCCCCGGAGTAAATGTGGCCTACGAAGAGCCGCGCTCTCCCGAGATTGAAGTTGATACTACAAGCATGAACCTGGAAGGGAGTGCCATGCATATTGCAGATCGGATCTCAGACCTCTATGCACCTAGAGACAATCCCGGAAAGATTAAAATATAGTCACTTAGACTCCCATTCAGGAAGTGAAGATGCTTGAAGTCCAATGCTGGTTTTGTGGGTTTTGATGGAACAGAGAATAAGCGAACTCTTTTGGCTTTGGCAGTGGTCAAAAAGGCCGCCGGCATCGGGGGCGACCTGAATGTCCTGCTCAGAAAGCCCCATGGCCGGGCCTTGTCTATTGTATCCAAGTTCAATCGGCTGTTTGGCGTAAAGGCCTTTGTCAGCGAAACGGCTGATAAGGAGAAGTGGGAGAAGGCAGGAGTCAAAATAGAAGGCGACTATGATGACTTCTTTGCCGCATCAAATTTCCTGATGGTGGGCGCTCCGGGCGATGAGGAGCTCCCTTACGTTGAGGCTGGCCTCTCGCACGGCTGCTTTGTCTCACTCATGGGCGGAGCAGGTCGGCCCGAGCTTCTGAAGGGATTGGCAGAGAACGGGAAGGTCAAGATCTCGGATGAGTTGAAGGCCGACTTCGCCCGTGAGTTCTTCTTTGGTCTCGAGAACTACGAGATGTTCCAGAAGGCCAAGCCTAGATTGGTGCAGTGTACCAGCTGCAATACCACGGGCCTTTCCCGCCTGGCTCTGGCGGCGCGGCCCCTGGGCCTGACGGCAGTCCTTGGCAATATCGATCGTCGGCATGGCGATCCGCATACCGTAGTCAAGGCCTCACCCAGCGCCATCCAGTTCGGTAAGGGCGCCGGGCACCAGGGCACGGACGCAGGAACTGTCTTCGAAGAGGTCAAGTTTGCTGTGCGCGCCAGCAAGGTGCCCACAACTGTGCCCCACACCAACTTCCTGAACCTGGTCTTCCAGGGAAGTGTCACACCGGCGCAGTTGGTCGAGCAGTTAGCCAAGACCCGCGAGGTCGTGGTCATGCCCTACCAGGATGAAGGCAAGAAGCATGATTGGACCAGCGAGATCCTGGAGGCCTTCCTCTCGGCAGTGGAGCGGCCCATCAGCCCGGAGATCTTCGAGCTGATCGTCTCCGACGCCATCATTCCCTTCAAACTGGGAGACAACACCATTCTGCAGACGGTCTCCATGGTGGAGCAAATGTCCATTGCTGTTCCCAATCACGTTGAGTCCTACCTGCTCTCCGCCGGCTATCCGGCTGCCGATGTGCACAGCCTGGTGGACAAATCCCTGGGAATCATGCACGGCATCTGGCCAGACAAGCTCGCCTGCTAATGTCCGAAGAAATAATAGGCCGGCTTATTGGCGATAAGATTAGTCTGGGCGCTGGAGCCCTGCCTGATCTTTATGAGCAGGGCTATTTCGGCCGGCCCAAGAACAAAGGGCTGGAGCTCTCCCTGGTGGAAGCCGCCTATCTCCTGGACCGCTCCCGGATCAAGGTACTTTCCGAAGGGAAAGAGCTGGACTTTCAGGCTTTTTTCCAGGCGGCATCTTCTCTGGAAAAGGGCTTTGAGTTTCGCTATGTTGTCTACAAAGACCTGCGAGAGCGCGGCTACTATGTCCAGCCCGGCCGCCCCGATTTTCGCGTCTATCCTAGGGGAGGCCATCCGGGAAAGAGCCCCGCGGAGTTTTATGTTCTCGTCATCTCTGAACGCATGCCTCTTCCCCTGCAAGAGATAATGCAGCCGGTAAGGGTCGCGGGCCAAATGAGAAAAAAGCTGATGCTGGCCATTGTCGATGAGGAGAGCGACATCACCTTTTACGAGGCCAGGGAGAAGGCTATGTCCGGCCTGATGGCTGAGGTGGAGCAGGGCGGCATGGCGACGCTCTTGGAGGATCGCGTGGTGCTCTGGGATGTGGCGGCATCCAGCCGGCTGCATGAGCACGGATTTTACGGCAAGCCGGTGGGCGGACGTCTTCAGCTCTCCCTGGTCGAGTCAGCCTATCTCCTGGATAGAGGGGTGATAACTCTAGTCGATCGCTCTGGTGGGGCCATGGACCTGAAGAGCTTCGCGGCCAGAGCGAGGCTGATCGAAGGCGACTTCGATCTGAAATTTTGCGTTTATAAAGATCTGCGGGACAAGAGCCTGGTGGTTAAGACGGGCTTCAAGTTCGGCACGCACTTCCGGGTCTACAAGCAGGTACAGGGCCCTGGCAAGGTGCCTCACTCCGAGTACCTGGTGCACACCGTGTCCGTTGACCACGTCTTCTTGCCCCCCGTACTCTCCCGCGCCGTGCGTCTGGCCCATTCGGTGCGTAAGCTTATGATCTTCGCCTATGTCAACGATGAGGTGCGCTACCTGGAGATTAAAAGGCTCAAGCCCTAAGTAGAAGGGAAGAAGCTTGGCCACTGCATGTCAAATAATCCTATGCCTCGGGCTTTGGGTCGTCGCTCTTCTCCCACATAATTGTACCGTCATAAGTGATGCGCCGGATGCGGTGGAAGGGTATGAACTTAATCTTATTCTCCCATTCTATCTCCATCCAGCCTTGTTCCAGGCGGATGATTTTGTCACCCCGGACAGTGGACCTGTCGCCCGGAGCGTCCCTATCGACAAATTCCACCTCGGCTTTGCCGAAATCAAACTGGGGATCATGTCGCAAACGCAGGAGAAGGGCGTGACTGGTTCTCATTGCTTGATCATCCCTCTTTGCATCTGCCCTCTGCATCTACTATCTGTGATTTGGGTAAATTATGTTCTGCAGTCTTGCAAGTGCCCCTTATCCCACTCGCCAGGCTCCGTTCTTCAGGTCGGGATGAGGCAGACGTCCCTCATAGCCGCACATTTTGCAGCGTACATTCACAAACACACCGTCTTCGCTCCAGGCCTCGGCTACGTAGCCGCATCTGGGACAGTTGTTCAGGAAATGAGTCATTATTATGATCAATATCTACAATTGTCTTATTTATCTGCTTTGATTCATCTTCTTGCATCGCGGTGTTTGTTTGCGGGAAAGGTTAATAGCCTGGAAGCCACCAGTGATTGCTTGTGGGCTCGTAGGGTAGTGGACATCCTAGCGGGCTTCGGTGACTATTGTCGAAGATACCCGCTGACCTGGGTTCGAGTCCCGGCGAGCCCGTTACTATTATGCGATTATGCTGTCAATTGCCCCATGCCTCCATCTTTTTATATACGATCCAAAAGAAAGATATTAGACGAATTCAAACCAAGTGGAGGATACATATGGGAAAGTTTAAAGCAGCCTTCATGTTCGTAACGCCGGACTCCGATCCGAAGATACACAGGACGAGCATCTCCACACCAGAAGTCTTGGACTTGGTGGTTGTGGGTGTAAAAGACTACGAGCAAGCGGCCAAAGTTGCCCTAGAACTGGTTGATAGCGGAGTGACGGCTATCGAGCTATGCGGTGGTTTCGGCCAGATTGGGGTGGGCAAAGTAGCTGCTGCGGTGGGAGAGCGGGCCTTTGTGGGAGCAGTCCGCTTTGATCGCCATCCAGGACTGGGATATAAGAGTGGGGACGAGCTTTTCGCGTAGTCAACTACCACGTCTGAAGGATGAGCCCTCCTTGGGCAACGAGATAAAAAAAAGTAAGAAATCGGCATGGAAACTAAAAAAAAATATATCCAGGAGGGATTAAACCATCGTGGAATTTTGATCTACATCCGGTGCCGAACTTGCGTCTATTTTTGTGTACGTTATGGCATGGTTATTTGAGTTGTCTGGGTCCACCTCTGCTCCGTACACATAGGCAGTGTTGGATACCTGTCCCAAAGGCGCGTCCAGGTGCACTTGCACAGTAAGCACCAATCTTGCGCTGTGGTATTTGGTCAAGCTTCCCAAGCTCCAAATTCCTGGATCTGGGTCGAAACTGCCCTGGCTGACGGTTGAATAATTCAATTCCAATTCTGGTGGCAGGAAATCCTGGACATTAACATCGGTTGCGCTGTCAGGTCCTCGGTTGGTCACCGTCAGCACGTAGTTAAAGAAGCCACCCGACGGAGCCGGATTCGACGTAGAGCTCATGGTTAAAGCCAGGTCGGATTTGCTCAGGGGTTTTGCTGGCACCACTACAATGAGTACAGGTTTGGATACGGCAGTGGTATAGTCTGGAACCTCCAGATCTTCTATGGCTTTTGCTACAATGTTGTACACACCCGGTTTTACGTCCTCCCAGACAAAGGTGTAGGTCGACTCGCTTTGTGTTGTGTTCCAAATTTTTTGTGAATTTGCATAGAACTCAACACTGCTCACAGGATTGCTGTCGATTACTTCTGCAGTAATAGTAATATCTTCAGGAGATGCAAATATTTGCCCCGCAAGAGGACTTGTAATCCGCACAACCGGCTGGGAAGGGTTGACGGTTATAATAACTGGGAGAGATGGACAGCTATTTTCGCCAGTACCGGAAACAGCTTTCGCGGTCAAGATATGAGTACCTACCGGGAATTCGTAAAAGATCGTAACCGGACAGTCTCCTCCTGTATTCTCACAGTCACCCGAATCAATTGGATCCGGATTAAAATTATCAAAGAATTCTATTGCTTGAACATTCCCAGAAGACGTGGCATGAATAGGTATCTCTACTGAGTAACCTGTTGCACCAAACTCACCCGGATAAGCCGTAAATATTTCCCCATTTCGTGGGCTGCGTATCCTTACGGTAGGGGGATGAGAGAGCAAAAGCACATCAATCGAGACAGAAATATATTTTTCGATCCCCATTGTGTTAGATGCGCTGACTATAAATGAATCATTGCCGATGTAACCCTTATTAGGCTTGTAGATTATATTCGGCGCGGTTCCACTGACATTTCCATGAAGAGGCGAACTGATGAACTTATAGCTCAATAGATCGTTGTTGATATCCCTTGCAGAAAATTCTATGATCTTGGCGGTATCGTTGCCAGTCATAACATTTTGAACCTCTGGCGAAAACGATTGGTTCTGGAAATCAAACGCGATCATGGCGGTATCAATTGCGTTCAGGTTGGCGAAATCGTTTTCGCTGCTGTCGGATACTTGTGCAAAAGCAACGTCATTTTTGGTCAGCAAACTCCACGAAGGTTTGCAGTTTCCATCTCCATCGCTACATGGCTCTTGACCACCGGACGCGATAGTCAAGAATAGCACCATGAGTAATGCCATCTTGAGCATTGCCCATGGAACCTTAAATTCCAATCTAACACCCATAATAATTCCCCGTATTTTGTTTAAGTGATAGATAATGTTGGGTGCGAGTATAAGTAACTTTGTAATAAAATTTATTATTTTTAAAATTTGCAAAGAAAGAAAATCGATCCACACAGGATTATGATCGCATACGTAACTTAATAAAAATATGTATATAGTTAGATAATTTTTTGAAGGGACGTATCATGCATTAGTGGAAAGCCAAAGCTAATAGTACCCCAGGCGCATCTTACGCATCTTGCCCTCGACCATTTATGTGGTGTGCAGATATCCGTACTCTTTGTAATTTGTGCGTAGACTTGTGGGCGGGGTCGCGAGATCGCGTCCCGCGCGAGTGCGGGGGTACAAGCGCGCAGGACCGTAGCCAAAATTGGCCAGATATGAGAGCCAGCAGTACCGCCATGGCGTAGATTACTGCCCCAACAAGGATAGTAGGTAATGAGAAGGACGAGCCTGCCTCATATTCCGTGCTCCAGGTGGTATTAAATCACCACACTCATCATATCCCAGCCCACAATGGTGGGCGCTCCGGACAGCTCAATCACCTGTTCGGCCATCTCGTCCTCGCATCCCTGTGCCTGTGGGTAGAGGTGCGTGAGTACCACGCGCTTAACGCCCAGGTTCTTGATCATGCTGCCCAGTTTTTTGGGCGTCGTGTGGTTGGTGACATCAAAGGGCTCAGGAAATGAGCACTCGTGAATGAGCAGGTCGGCTTCCTTCGCCAGAGCAGCCACGCGCGGGCAGGGCTCAGTGTCTCCGGAGTAGACCACTACCTTTTCCTCTGCCTCCAGGCGGTATGCGAGAGCCGTCACGCTGTGGCGCGCCTCCTCGGCAAAGATGTCAAAGCCCTTCAGGGTGAAAGAATCCATGGGTTTAAGCTCCTGCACCGCTACGGTCATCTTTTCCAGGTTGGGGTAGACGCTCTTAGCGATCCTAAAATAGACCTCTGTGCCCTGCGGCCCGAAGATTTGCAGGCCGGGCATATCTGCTAGATAACGGGCATTGGCCAGGGCCAGCAGATCGGAGACGTGGTCCAAATGAAGGTGCGTGAGCACCACCGTGTCCAGTGCCTCCAGATCGACTCCCACCTCGTCCAGGCGCAGGAGAGTGCCCGCCCCGCAGTCCAGGAGCAGAGTCTGATCGTTCTCCACTAATACCGCTGCCTGGGAGCGACCGGGCTGGGGGACTCCCACGCCCGTTCCTAGCATTGTGACCTTCAGGCTCATGTAGTCCTCATTGGCAGCCAATAGTAAATAACGATATTCATATCAGCAATGAAAAATTTAGATCAGTTGTCCTTTCCCCAATTGTGGGGCTAAAGCTATATTATTTTAAAAAAACTAAAGGCCTGGCTTATATCCTCGCGGCTCATCCACGATCTCGATAGTGGCAATGGCGTGCTTGAAGACCAATATCTCGCCCTTCGCGGTCAAGAGGAGAATCTCATAAGAGTTGAACGAGTCAATAGTTCCAGTGACCGGCTGGCCTCCTGAGAGCAGACGAATCACGACTTTCTTGCCTTTGAATTTGGGAATAAATTGCGGCAATGATTGTCTTGTAGTGGACTTTTCATCTTCAGACATTTCCATCCATTAATCTTAAGCAGCCACTACTTATTAACCTGCCCCTTCTCTCCGAAAATAAATCATCTTTGCACCTAACTCTGGCAGGTTCCGCTAATCGTCAGGCCATTATTTCTCTCATTGGTCTCCGGGATTTGATTATCCGGATCTGCCGTCACAGTGATCTCGTTTGTACGGCTGCTACCTGTCTCGGTAGTTGTGCTGGAAAAGCCGATAGTCTCATGCAGCGAGCCGCCCGTGACCGGCATGAGAAGAATCAGTTCAGCAACCGCGGTGGGCGTGCCCTGGCGGTTTTCCAGTACTCTTACCTTTACCGGCTGATATCCGGTGGAGCCGCTGGGAGATGCAGTCAATGTCAGCAGGAATGAGACTTGATTGCAGTTGGTATTGTTCTGATCTGCGGATATCGACAAGTCGGAGACGGCTTGATTATTGAAGGGCTCAGAGAGCATGATCGGGGACGTGGACAGCCGGCCTTGGCCCATCATGTTCTGATCATCGGTCCTGGGAAGCTTGCTTCCCAAGAAGGGGCTGTCCCGGTTCATCTGAGAGTTGGCAACGAAGGCCAGCAATAAGAAGATGCCGAGAAGCGCCACTAATTTTGAGATCTTATTCATGATCAAAAAGAAGGGAAATATAGATATAACCATTTTGGGCCGGACCCAAATGATCCTGGCCCGCGATGATAATCTCAGGTTTAAGGTTTTTTCAGCCATCCGGAAAGCCGAGTTCGCCAATCGAAGCTTCGATATTTTGCTATCATCTCTCGTTCCCTAATCATTTTCCATTTTCCAAACACTGATGTACGATTTTCTCAATAAAATTCTTCGCATGGCCAGCGAGGCATTTTTGGCCTGGCAGGATAAAGGGATTACAAATGAATCCCAGCCTCGTCGTCTATCAGGGCATGAAGCGCGCCGGCATCAACTTCGCGACCTCTGTGCCCTGCGTCAATCTTCAAGAGCTGCTCGCTCTGGTTAGCGACGACCCGGAGATCATCCACGTGCCTGTCACCCGCGAGGAGGAGGGCGTGGGAATATGTGCCGGGGCCTGGATGGCAGGCCGCAGGCCTGCATTGCTAATGCAAAACTCGGGCCTGGGAAACAGCATCAACGCCCTGGCGTCGCTGAATATCCTCTACGGCATTCCGCTGCTCATGATCATCAGCCACCGGGGCGGCGTGGGCGAGCTGGTTATAGGTCAGGTGCCCATGGGCCAGCTCACGGTTCCACTGCTCGACGCCATGACCATTCCTCATTTCGAGCCCCTGCAGGGGGAGGCGGAGGAGACGGTGGCACAGGCCTGGAGCCGGGCGGCGGCGGGCTGCTGCCCCGTGGCTGTGCTCCTCGATTTGGAGTTTTGGGGGGGAAGATGAAGCGCATCGAAGCCATCGCTCTGGCGGCTGAGGCCGCCCAGGCGCAGGATGCCCAGTTGGTCTGCAACATCGGCTATCCCAGCCGTGAGCTTTTTTCGGTTATGGATCGCCCTGAGAACTTCTACATGCTTGGCTCCATGGGCTTGGCCTCCTCCATTGGCCTGGGCCTGGCTCTAGCAAAGCCGGAGAGAAAGGTAATGGTCCTGGACGGAGACGGCTCGGTGCTCATGAATCTGGGGACGCTGGCCACCATCGCTCATTATGCGCCCGAGAATTATCTGCTGGTGATTCTGGACAATGGCTGCTACGGCTCCACCGGATCGCAGCCCACCTGCACCCATCTAGGCACTGACCTTTTCGCCCTGGCGAAAGCGGCCGGGGTCAAGAAGGTGAGCCTGGTCGAGCGGGCCGAGGACTTGTCTCCGGCCTTGCTCGGTCGTGAAGTAGTAGTAATAGTAAAGGTCGAGGAGGGCAACGCCCCTGTTCCCATCATCGGCCTCTCGCCGAAGGAGATCATCGAGAGGTTCATCCGAAGTCTCAGTGAGTACATCGAGGCCTAAGTAAAACAATTTCTGGACTTCGCGCCTTCCCGTGAAACCGGACCCTGTTGAATCTCACGCGAAGCCGCGAAGAAGACACCTCCAATCGCATGCATTTTCTTGAGAGACTCGTTAAATGCGTCCGACAGGCTCCGTCATCTTAAAAGTGCCGTCCAGGATGCGTCTCTTCAGCTCTGCTGCCAGCTTTTCCGCCCGCAGCCGGTCCGATTGGCGCAGCACCACGGGGATGCTCCGAACGGCTGCCCCGTCCCTCTTCAGCTGCACCGCTCCAAGGCGGCATGAGAAGACTGCCGAGAGGCACACTGTGGTGCACAGGCCGCAGTGAAAGCACAAAGCCCCATCCCTGCAGATTTTGCCCCCTTCGCTCTTTACCGCCCTCATTGGGCATGCCTCTTCCACCAGGCAAGCCGTGCAGCCCGAGCAGTTCTCTGGTTCAAACTCTACTTCCAGATCCACATCCGTCCAGACATCGCCGTAGTCGGCCTGGCCGATGACCGTCCTGCTGTTGACATCGTTTACGGGCAATGCAATGCCCCGGTCGGGCCGGGCAATCTCCTCCAGAATCGTCTTGCTGATAACGGGTATGGCGACAGCCCAGGAGCAGATGCACTCCGGACCGGCAGAGGTGACAAAGCCGCCCATCAACTCCGGCACCATTTGGTGCATATCGGCAAAGCCGGACAGATTGGGCCGTTCTTTGCTGCTGCGGGTGCCTGTGCCAAGGACATAGCCCTCGGCGCCGTTCATGAGAATGCGAGTTCCAATGCCTATGCTCTCCAAAAGCGGATCATTTTTCAAGGGATTTATCCGGCCACAGCCGGAGAATGTCGCCTCCCGGCAGTGGGGGGCAAAGCCGCGGGAGTGAAAGATGGTGCCAACCGGCTCCGCTCCCGCATTGACAAAGGCCGAGTAGTTCTTGAAGGCGTGACGCGATGCAAAGAGCCGGGCATAGGGCATCTCATCCAGTCCGACATCCGCCTGCAGACGGCGTCCATCATCCGTCTCCACCTCGACGTGAACTTTCTTTCTCTCCACCAGATCGCGAAAGAGGTGGCCTCCTCCGTAATTTTGCCGATCCTGGCTGTGGGCCGTTCCCAGGACTATCAAATCCAATACGCCCAGGTTCTCATTGGGACAGGGCCCGACCTGTGCGGCTATGCCGTTGATCCAGACGCTCTTGGCCCGGAGAAACGATGCCTGCTTGGCCACGGGAAAGGATAGGACGGCGTAGGTGCCGCTCATCACGGCTCGGGTGGCAGTAGTGACAACATCAACCTCGGAGAGCCGGGACGATTCGCCTGATAAAACCAGCTCGGCTACTTCCTCCGCCGTGATAACGACAGCCTCGCCCTGCATAACCTTTTTCAATATATCCGAATAAGATCCAACCATAGGAAAGATGGCATTGATCTATTTCTAGAAACGCTTTTCGCCCGACGTCCGCTCCTATTAATACTATTGTGGAATTATTTCTGCTTATTATCCATTCTGTGAAAATAATGCCTTGTGGCTGGAAACTGCTTTATACCGATCGTTCTCTGGGGTCTGGCAAAGTCGATAACTCAGGTGATCGCATTTGAAGAAATTCATAATTATGGCCATTCTGGCGGCTGTGGTAGTGATGTCGCTGGGCTGCATCTCGGCTCCGGAGAAGAAGGAGAATGTCTCCCTCCAAGAGAATATGTCCGGCAAGATTTCTACCCTGCGCATAGGGTACCAGCCCAGTACCCATCAGATCGCAGAGATGGTCGCAACCGAGAAAGGCTGGTGGGCTGAAGATCTAAAGCCCTTCGGCATAACCAATATCAAGGAGTTTGAGTTCCCCACAGGAGTTCCGGAGATGCAAGCCATGGTCGCCGGAGAACTGGACATGGCTTATGTGGGAACCGCGCCGCCCATTTCTGCCATAGCAGCGGGACTGCCTGCCAAGATCGTGGCTGCCGTCAACATCAACGGCTCGGATTTGGTCCTGAGATCGGATCTGGTCTACAATGGACCAGCTTCGCTAGCCGGCCTTTCTATAGGTACATTCCCGCCCGGATCTATTCAGGACACAGTCATGAAGAAATGGCTTATGGAAAAGGGGGTGGATGTCTCACAGGTCGATATCAAAGCCATGGACCCGGGACCTGCTATTAGTGCACTGTCCGCGGGCAAGATCGATGCTGTCTTCCTGCCCCATCCTGCGCCTTCCATAATTGTGCTGAAAGGCAAGGGCAAACATGCAGTAGCCTCGGGCGAGATGTGGCCGAACCACGCCTGTTGCAGCCTGGTGGTCACGGACAAGCTCATCAAAGAGCAGCCGGAATTGGTAGAGCAGATCATCAAGACTCATATCAAGGCGACCGACTATATCAATGCAAACCCAGAAGAGGCCGCACAGATATACGCCAAGAAGACCAAAGCAAACATCACGGAAATACAGTATTCCGTAAAGAACTGGGATGGCAAGTGGGTCAGCGATCCGCGCGTTCAGGTGCCCTCGACCGTCGAGTACGCAAAGGTCGACTACGAGATGAAGTATACTAAGAGATTGCTGACCGAGAAGGATCTCTTTGATACCAGTCTCTACGAGAAGGTGTTAGGTGCAGAGAAAAGTCAGTAGGACCTTGAATGTCCTGAGAAATCAGGGCATTTCCGTCCTTTCTATTTTTGGATTGATAGCAATCTGGCAGACTGCTGCCTTTCTGGTCAATGACCAATTAACGTTGCCCAGTTTTTTCCAGGTAATAGCCGCTTTTCTGGATAACTGGTGGTCGATTCTCACCGAGGACCTGCCGGTAAGCTCTCTTCATTTTGCTATCGGCATGGCGGGAGGTCTAATAATTGCTTTACCTGTAGGAATGATCATGGGATGGTTCAAGCTTTTTGACAATATTTTGGATCCCATTGTAGAGATCTTGCGTCCCATACCACCATTGGCCTGGATTCCATTTGCTATAATCTGGTTTGGCATAACCAACATCGCAGCAGGTTTTATTATCTTCATAGGAGCTGTCTTTCCCATCTTGATCAACACCTATTTGGGTTTTAAGAGCCTGCCCCGAGTATATGTCGAATCCGCAAAAGTTTTGGGTGCAACCAAGGATATCGATCTGATAAGATATGTCGCTCTGCCTTACGCTTTGCCCTCCATCGCTGCCGGCATAAGGATTGCCATGGGAATTGCCTGGATGTGTCTTGTGGCTGCCGAGATGTTCGGGGTGAGCAAGAATGGTCTCGGATTCAAGATATGGGACTCTTACGGCCATTACCGCATGGATGAGGTATTCATGTACATGATTGTGCTGGGTCTGCTGGGCCTGGCCATCGATCGCACCTTCCGTTATGTAGTGGAGGATCGGATGCTGAAGTGGCGCGTGGGACTCACGCAATAAGTGCAAAGCCTTAATAAGATATTGGAAATCATTAAGGCTTCAGAGATTCGTAATACTATCATTCAGAGGATTGGTCATGAAGAGAAATATCAAGGTTGAACGCCTCAATCAAAGACCGTTGGAGCAGCAAGAAATCGAGCTGGTAGAACGCAAGGGCATTGGACACCCGGACAGCGTGGCGGACGGCCTGGCTGAGTCCATCAGCCGGGCCCTTTGTCAGGAATACCTTGATAGATTTGGGGCGGTTCTGCATCACAACACCGACAAGACGCAGATTGTAGCAGGCCGGTCCAAGCCCGCTTTCGGAGGCGGCGAGGTTATCTGCCCTCTTTACATTCTTCTTACGGGCCGCGCCACCCGGGTCTTCAAGGACGTGGAGATTCCGGTGGACACCATCGCCATCAAGGCCGGGAGAAAGCTCTTGAGCGAATCGCTCTCCAATCTGGACGTCAACAATCATGTCATCCTTGATGCCAAGATCGGCATGGGCTCATCCGATCTGAGGGACGTATTCGGCCGCAAGGTCCCTTCCGCCAACGACACCTCTTTTGGCGTGGGATATGCGCCTCTCTCCGAGACGGAGAACATCGTCTTCAATACCGAGCGCGAGCTGATGAGGCTCAAGAAGAGCGTCCCGGCCATAGGTGAAGATATCAAGGTCATGGGCATGCGCCAGGGGGATGTCATCAATCTGACCATCGCCTGCGCCATGGTTGATCGGCATGTAGCCAACCTCAAGGAGTATGTGGACACGAAGAGCGCCATTGTGGAGCACATTGTTGAGTACTCCAAGCAGTTCACGCCGCGAAAAGTAAATGCCCAGATGAATGTGGCCGACAACATCGAGCAGGGCTCGGTCTACATCACCGTCACCGGCACATCCGCCGAGATGGGAGACGATGGAGCCGTAGGCCGGGGCAACCGGGCCAACGGATTGATCACACCCAATCGACCCATGAGCCTGGAAGCCACCTGCGGCAAGAATCCCATCAACCATGTGGGCAAGATCTACAACCTTCTCTCTACGGAGGCGGCCCGGCAGATAGCCGCCGAGGTGCAGGGCATTGAAGAGGTCTACATCAAAATGCTCTCCCAGATCGGCAAGCCCATCGACGAGCCGCATATCGCCAGTGTGCAGATCGTGCCCAAAGAAGGCGTGGACATGAAGAACCTGGAAGCGGGAGCCACGGAGATCTTGGACGATTGGCTGGCCAATATTCCCAAGCTGCAACAGATGCTGTTTAGGGGAGAGCTCAGCACTTACTGAGCTCTAATCTACAATTTTATTTTATTTGAATAATACAGCGAGAATCCTCCGAAAGATGTATCTCCCTTAACACTTAGGACTTACGCAGTTGAAGCCTTCAACAATGAATAATTTGGATATTTATATATGCACTTATAGCGTGACGAATAATTCTCCGCTTAGATTCGAACCAACTTATTCCCGTCCTAAGTCTTTCTGCCTCTAATCTGAGAAATGCTCTTAAAGCAAACATTATGTGTGCTCTCTGGGACTGACTTTTT
>JANYKI010000066.1 GCA_025361645.1 Methanothrix sp. | reverse complement strand
TGAACTGGAGATGAGCAAGTCCTTGGTCAGGCAGTACGTCGAAATAATCGAAGGTCTGCCTGAGATGAAGGTGGGATAGAAAAGATGATATTCAAGGAAATCGCTAACATGGAGAGTGTAGGGGTCATTTGTCACTATTTATCGAGGAAGGATAGCAAGTAAAGGATACAGGACTAGGACGAATTTACAGTTTATTGAAAATTCGTCACACTAACAGGATGATTAACTAAGGATGTGTTTTATGAAACCATTATGTTTAGTCTTTTTAATGGGCATGCTGATTTTATCTTCATCAGGATGCTGCAAAAGCATCGACATAAATCAAAGCCAGCTCGAAGGATACCCGATTGCGTCCGATGTTTTTACGACGCTCGATAAGACGATCGTGCCTGGCACAATACCTTCGGGTTCGGAGACGGTTCTTCCTTATGAGATCTCAAAATTCAAGCAAAACGGCTATGGCAACTCGAGTTATGGACCTGGTATCGATTTTGTAAAGCGGCTCGACATCATGCCGACTAATTATAGCGATCAATCCGTCACCAATTCTACAAGACTTCTAAATTTCTTTGCCATAACCGACATCCATATCACCGACAAAGAATCTCCTGCTCAGGCGATCTACGAGGGCTACAAAGGCGGTTCTTCTTCGGCATATTCACCGGTCATGCTGTATACAACTCAGGTTCTCGACGCGGCCGTCCAGACGATAAATGCGATTCACAAACAAAATCCTTTTGATTTCGGTATATCTCTGGGCGATACATGCAACAGCATTCAGTACAACGAACTAAGATGGTATATCGATGTCCTTGACGGCAAGAATATAAATCCTGATTCCGGTGCCAAGGACGATCCAATCCCAGGACCTTATAACGATTATCAGGACGAATACAAGGCGGCAGGGCTTAATAAGACGATCAATTGGTATCAGACTCTCGGCAACCACGATCATTTCTGGATGGGCTTTTTGCCGCCGAATGATTATATCCGACAGAATGTAACCGGCAAGGATATACTCAACCTAGGTAATCCGTTCATCGACCCTCTCGGCCTAGATAGTCGTGGCTTTTACATGGGCTCAATAGACGGCCGGTCGCCTTACGGTGACATTATTGGTATAGGGTCTGCCAAAGACTTCGCAATACCTCCGAAGGTACTTGCAGCCGATCCGAACCGCCGTTCACTATCGAGAGAGGAGTGGATGAGCGAATTTTTTAATACTTCTTCAAGTCCGAAGGGACATGGATTCAATCAATCTAACGTAAAAACGGGATTCGCATGCTATACTTTTGAGCCGAACAAAACGAGTTTACCGATCAAGGTTATCGTGCTCGACGATACCCAAAGGAACGATGACCCCAACGATCCCGATACGCTCGGCTATGGGAATGGCTCTCTCGGCTATGGGCACGGTTCTCTTGACAGTGAGCGCTATAACTGGCTCGTAAGTGAACTTGATAAGGGTCAGACTGAAGGTAAGCTTATGATCATCGCTGCGCACATACCGATAGGCGTCGAGCACACAGGTTCCATGATGGGTTGGAACCCAACCGCCGAAGCAGAGCTGATTGCCAAACTGCATTCATATCCGAATCTAATCCTGTGGATCGCAGGACATCGTCATCTCAATACAATTACTGCATTTAAATCACCGGATGATGCCCGTCCTGAACTCGGCTTCTGGGAGGTTGAAACCTCATCATTAAGAGATTTCCCTCAGCAGCTGCGCACTTTCGAGATCGTTCGCAACAGCGACAATACGGTTTCAATCTTTGCAACCGACGTTGATCCGGCAGTCAAAGACGGGTCGCCTGCTGCGATATCGCGTTCGTATGCGATCGCGGCTCAGCAGATATTCAACAATCCGTTAGCGTTAGCGCCTACGGGTTCGTACAATGCAGAGCTTGTCAAACAATTAACTCCGGAAATGCAGGAGAAATTAAGGAGCAAGACCAGTCAATAGGCTGCCTGGCTCGGGCGGCAGATCCCGTGATTCCCAGGGCTCCTTGAAGAACCAGGGCACAATCGATGGAGGCTACCCGAGGATGGATATCAGAGTTCGGCTCGCAGAATCCGATCAGATTCTGCCATTTCCTTTCCTGGACCGATCTCACCCGAGCAGTTTTCCGCCCACGATCCTGTGCTCGCCCTCGCTGTCGTGCACGATGCACTCGCCGTCCTTCCCGGCCTTGCCCCTCTCGAAGTCCCGGTATCTTTCCAAAAGAGCGATGGCCTCCTGGATCTCGAAGAGGTGGCGCGAAATTAGCTCCTCTGCCATCTTATCCGCCTCGCCGGACTCCATCTTGCCCCCCAGACCCCGGCACTCCGAGCACATCAATTCACAGTTATCTAAATAGAAGGGGTAGGTGCTACAGAGCATGGGCCGGTCACGGTAAACGGAGCACCGGCCATTTTGATAAAACCGGCAGGATTCGCCCTCTTTCTTCAGCCTCCACTCCAGGGTATGAAAGCAGCCGTCTTTGTCCCATTCGCCCTCCTCTGGCGGGCCCACAACCTCCAGCCATGGCAGGCCCGTGGCTATCAGGATCTGTCTTATCTCCTGAGGAAATACGACCACGCTGTTGTCTTCTCCCCGGCAGCATTCCCCGCATTGCAGGCAATGAAATCCCAACTCCCGTATCTGAGCGGCCAGCTTTGTCGAAGAGATCTTTTTCGCCGCCAGAAAAGCCTCATTCAGCTCGGAAATCATCTCTTGCATAGAGCAATGAAATTGTCAAATAGCTCCAGACCGTGCTCGGTGTGCACAACCTCGGGATGCCACTGCACGCCGTACAGCGGCCTTGTCATGTGCTTCATGGCCTCTATCTCGCAGACGTTCGACCTGGCCAGGATCTCAAATCCCTCGGGAAGCTCCGACACCAGGTCCATGTGCGAGGCCCAGGTCTTGAACTTGGCCGGCAGGCCCTTCAAGATGTCGTCTTCCTTGAGGACCTGCACATTCACCTCCGCGTAGCCGCCCATGCTGCCGGCAACCACTCTTCCCCCAAAGGTGGTGCCCATGAGCTGCATACCCAGGCAAATACCAAGAATGGGGATATCAAGATCCCTCAGATAATCCGCGCAGCGCCCGGCGCGCTCCAGTGTTGGCCCTCCTCCCAGGATGAGGCCGTTGGCGTCGATCTCCTCCGGCGGCGTCTGGTTGGAGATGAGGTCCGTTTCCACCTTTTCCCGGATGGCGCGCCGGATAAGGTGATTGAACTGTCCATAGTTGTTGACTACAAGTATTCGCATTGCCTAATCTTGCAGCGTATTATAATGATATATTTTTTGGCGATAGCTTAGCGTACAAATTTATATGAATACAGATCTTATGTTATTGTATGATGCAACCTTTTCAAAGCGTATTGATCGGAGAAGCATTGGTGGGAGAGGGTCCAGAGATCGCCCATATCGATCTCGTAATTGGGCCCAAAGGCAGCTACGTAGAGCAGGCCTTTGTCAGTGCTCTGGCTTCGCCCGCCAAGGGGCATACTCCCTTACTAGCGGTCTTGGAGCCCAACCTGCCCGCCAAGCCCTTCACTCTTATGGTAAACAAGGTCACCATCAAGGGGGCCGGACAGGCAATACTCATATTCGGCCCTGCCCAGGCGGCTGTGGCCAAGGCGGTAATGGACTGCGTGGCGGAAGGGACCCTGCCCCAGGAGCTGGCCGAAGAACTGATGATTATCGTATCCGTGTTCTTAGAGTGGGATGCAAAAGACAAGAAAAAGGTCTACGAATATAACTATCAGGCTACAAAGCTGGCCATCGAGCGTGCTGTAGCCAGGAATCCCCTGGTATCGGAAATACTGGCCAAGAAAGACTCTGCAAAACATCCCTTTGCTTAGATGGGATTCATATGAAATTGCCAATGACGGTATAGCGCTAACAAGTCATCAATGTGAAAAAAAGATTCATAAATGCCAGGACTAACTTTTGGTCATGAAATTTTCAAGTTCGAGTGAGATAGTGAGGAAAAGGAGAGTGAGGATATGAAAGAACCGAATAAGAATAATACTAAATTCAAAGGTAAGTACAGAGACGTATTTCTCGTCTTTGCAGTTTTAATGATAACTGGAGTGCTATTGGCCGTATCAGCCTATGCACAATTCGATCCGCAGCCGCCGGGAGCTTCAGGACTGGGGGATTTCTCCAATCCGGACAACATGGGCACAGCCAGCTCCAACCAGCCGCCCACGCTCACCGCTCTTGAGAGCGATAAATCCAGTCCTCAGGAAGCAGGCAGCTCCATAAAATGGACGGCCAAAGCAGAGGACCCGGAAAATGATCCCATGTCCTTCATATTCCGGCTAAAAGGGCCTTCTACTGGTGACGTATGGAAGCCGGTAAACCAAGACCCCTCCGACAATACCTGGAAATGGGATACCAATTCAGAAGATGCCGGAAATTACCAGATAAGCGTCTCGGTTAGGGATGAAACCCATGCCGGCCCTCAATTTACACCGGACGAGAAAATAAGTGACTTCACTCTAACTGCCCCCCCGGTACCTTCGGAAGCCCAGGCGCAGCCTACGGTTGAGCCTTTGCCCGTTGTGACCGCTCCGGAGCAAACCTATGTGCCGCCCGTGCAGGAGCAGCCTGCTCAGACGGAACCGTTGGCGTCGCCACAGGAAGTAATCCCTGCCAATCTGGCTCCCGTCATGATCAGCTTGACACCGGTTCCCGCCAGCCCCCAGGAAGCCGGAATAGTCGTGACCTGGGAAGCAATAGCCAGTGACCCGGAGAGCGATCGCTTGCAGTACCAGTTCCTATTGGACGGTTCGCCAATAACCGGATGGCAGGATCTGAATCAATGGACCTGGGCTACCTCCGTCAATGAAATCGGAGCTCACAGCATAGAGGCAATAGTCCGGGATGGATCACATAATATGGAGGGCGATTCGTCCAAAAAAGCAAAATTTACCATAAATAAACCCAATGAAAAGCCAGTCATTTCCGAATTGGCAGCGGATAAGAACAGCCCCCAGGAGACGGGAAGCATTGTAACCTGGACGGCCAAAGCATCTGACCCCGAGAAAAATCCAATTTTATATAGGTTCTTTTTAAACGGACTTCCTACAACCGATTGGCAGTCCAGCAACAAGTGGGCTTGGACAGCAGCCGAGGGCGAAGCCCAGATAGAGGTCCAGGTTAGAGACGGCAAACATGCCGAACAAGACGGATTTGATGACAGCAGGAGCGCGACGTTCGTCATATTGCCCCCTAACCAGAAACCTGCCATCATCAATTTCAGTCCCGACAAGCAGAGCCCCCAGGAGACCGGTTCTACTATCACCTGGACAGTCGAATTCATGGACGCTGAGGGCGATCCTCTGCAATTCCAGTTCTCCTTAGATGGACAGGTAATGCAGGACTGGTCGGACAGCCCCGTCTGGATCTGGACAGCTGCAGCGGAGCAGGTCGGAAAGCATGCTTTTGAGGCCAAGGTAAGGGATGGAAAGCATAATGCAGAAGGAGACAGCACCAGCAGCGCCAACTTCGAGATAGTTCTTCCACCCAACACTGCTCCAGTTATGAGCAGCCTGACCGCAGACAAAGAGAGCCCGCAGGTAGCCGGAGCCGCAGTAATTTTTACTGCAACGGCCTCAGACCCCGAGACCGATCCAGTGCAGTACATGTTCTTACTGGATGGCCAGCCCAAGACCAGCTGGACGGAAAATCCGAGCTGGACCTGGACTACATCCGCAGAGGACATCGGATCTCACAGTATCGAGGCGAAGTCCAAGGACAATAAGCACAATCCTGACGGAGACAGCTCTAAGGCGATCGATTTCGCCATAAGTGCTCCGCCAAACAATCCACCCGTGCTTACCGATCTGGCCTCAGACCTGGTTAGCCCACAACTGTCGGGCACAATAGTCACCTGGACGGCCCAGGCCAGCGATCCGGAATCCGATCCAATCAGCTATCGCTTCCTGGTCAACGACACGCCTGCCACCGACTGGCAACCAGAGAATACATTGACCTGGACAGCCATGCTGCCAGGCACCAGCCAGATCTCTGTGCAGGTAAAAGACGGCCTGCATGAGGGAGCGCAGGGTGAGGGCGGCAATATGAGCCGCGAATTTTCCATAATTGCTCCTGCGCCCGAAATCAAGCCCGTGCAAGAACCTGTGAATACCGAGGTTGTGCCGGTGGAAGTCGTACCGGCCAAGCTCAATGAATCACCAGTCCTTAGCAGCCTTACGGCGGAAAGCGTTAGCCCGCAACTATTGGGAACCGCCGTCACCTGGACAGCCCAGGCCAGCGATCCGGAATCCGATCCAATTTCATATCGCTTCCTGGTCAACGGCACGCCTGTCACTGAATGGCAATCAGAGAACCTGTGGACCTGGACGGCCATAGAGCCCGGCACCAGCCAGATCTCTGTGCAGGTTAAGGACAGCCTGCACGAGGGAGCAGAGGGCGAAGCCGGCAACATGAGCGCAGAGTTCACCATAAATTCTCCTGCGCCGGTAGAAGGGCCTGTCACGGGCGAGAATGTACCTCCTGTCACAGAGAACATAACCACACCCACAGCACCGGAAAATGTGACGGTTGCTCCGGAGACAGTTGTACCTCCAGCGACAGAGAACATAACCACACCCATAGCACCGGAAAATGTGACGCAGCAGCCTGTCAATGAAACGAAGAGCGCAGAGCCTGTGATTCCTGCGGCAGTGAACCAGACACCTGTCTTGAATTCACTAACCTCGGATGTCACCAGCCCCCAGATTCCGGGCACCACCATAACATGGACGGCCAACGCTACTGATGCCGACAGAGATCCGCTGTCCTTCCGCTTCTTCCATAGTGGACCGGCAACCAGCGGAGCCTGGCAGCCTGTGACGGAATGGAGCGGTGCCAACACCTGGACCCAAACTACATCCTCCTCGGATGCAGGCGAAAATCAGGTCAAGGCCCAGGTTAGGGATGGAAAGCACGCTGCTCTGGATAGCTTTGACAGCGAGCTGTCCGCATTCATCACACTCAGCGAGCCTGCTCGGAACATCTCCGGCACAGCTTATGATGATAAGAACGGCAACTCCCTCTTGGATAGCGGCGAGGCCCTGTCCGGCTGGACAATTCGTCTTGCCGGGCCGGACGGTGAGATCAGCGCCTTAACCCGCGAAGACGGGTCCTACCGCTTCGAGCAACTTAAGACGGGAAGCTACACAGTTAGCGAGACACTGCCCTCCGGTTGGAAGGCTATCAATCCCGAGAGCGGATCATATAGCGTGGATCTGTCGGAGGGCGACGCCGCTGACAAGAACTTCGCCAATAAGCTATCATCCTACAGCATTTCCGGCATGAAATATAACGACCTTAACGGCAATGGGGCCAATGATGGCGAGCCGGGAATGGAAGGTTGGACGATCCAGCTCTCCAAAGAGGGCAGCGTTGTCAATAGCACCACGACCGGGAAGGATGGTTCCTATAAATTCGCGGACCTGATGCCAGGCAGCTACTCGGTAAAGGAAGTCGAGCAGTCCGGCTGGGCCAGGACCGCGCCTCTTCTGGGATCGTATTCGGTTGTGCTGGTGGATGCCGATGTAACAGGCAAAGACTTTGGCAACCACGGATCCTGGTCCATCTTTGGAGCCAACTTCAACGACCTGAATGGAAACGGAGTAAAAGATGGAGATGAGACCGCTCTTGCCGGCTGGAACATTCAGCTCGCCAAAGACGGCAATACCATCAACGCCACTACCACCGGCCAGGACGGATCCTATGCCTTCAAGAACCTCGCTCCAGGCAAATACACGGTAAGCGAAGTCGCCCAGGAAGGCTGGACTCAGACTCTGCCGCAGGGACCATACAACATCGATCTATTGGATGCGGACGTCTCTGGAAAGGATTTCGGCAACAAGGGCAACCTGTCCATCACGGGCAAAAAGTTCTATGATGCCAACGGCAATGGAGTGCAAGACGAGGACGAGCCTGGCCTTCCTGGACAGGAGGTCAAGCTGGTAGAGAACGGCAAAGAGATCGCAACAGCGACCACGGGCCAGGACGGCACCTATACCTTCAGCAACCTGGTGCCGGGAACCTACGAGGTGGATGACCCCATACTGGTCACATTGACAACGCAAGTCCATATAGTGGTGAACGTTCCGGCATTCAGCCCCAACATAATCTCCGGAATGAAGTTCAACGACCTGAACGGCAATGGAGTTAAGGACACGGGAGAACCAGGTGTTCCCAATTGGGGAATCGATCTGGTATATGTGGTGCCTGGCCCCGATATCCTGATGGCACAGGTAAATACAGATGCCAACGGAGCCTACAAGTTCATCAACATCCCGCACGGCAACTACGAGGTCAAGGAGCTGGCCAGACAGGGCTGGACAGCAACCACACCCACAGTTCGCGCCGTTCACATCCCGGGCAGCTCCAGCAACCAAGACTTCGGCAACAAGCTGGCCACACCGCCATCTTTGGGCTCGATCTTTGGCATGAAGTTCAATGACCTCAACGGAAATGGTGTTAAGGATGGCGGCGACGCAGGGCTTTCTGGCTGGACCATCCAGTTAAAGAATGCCACGAGCCTGACCGTGATCAGTACCACAAACACCGGATCAGACGGCACCTATGCCTTCCTGAACATCACTCCGGCAAACTACGTCGTCGCCGAGGTATCCCAATCCGGCTGGACGCAGACCAAGCCGCCTGCGCCTGGTGCACAGGTTTACTCCTTTGCTCTGGCAGCGGGAGAGAATAAGCAGGGAATCGACTTTGGCAATCGCAACAATAACCTGCCGCCTATCAACCCCACGCTGGTCTCGAATCTGGCCAGCCCGCGGATGGTGGGCACGCCTGTAATCTGGACCGCTGGAGCCACTGATCCTGAAGGAGATACCCTGCAGTTCAGATTCTTCGTGCGCGGACCGGCGCCGTCCCCTGCCGTGAGGGCTGACACCGGATACTCCACGAACAACGTTTGGACATGGAGCACCGTTGGTTATGCGCCGGGAGCCTATCAGATTGAGGTGTGGATCAGAGACGGCAATCACGCTGGATCGGCAGGCTTCGACATCAAGAAGACGGTTTCCTTCACACTTACCAGCGCCAACCTGCCGCCACGAGTCAACGTGCTGTTCTCCGATCGGCCGGCACCCCAGTTTGTGGGAAGCTGGATCAAGTGGACAGCTCTGGCCTCAGATCCGGAAGGAGCTCCCCTGCAGTACAAGTTCTATCTGCGCGGGCCTTCTACCAACGGATTTTGGATGGACCAGACCGGCTGGGGAAATAACAACCGTTGGATCTGGAGAACCAATCCCATGGATGTCGGCTACAGCGAGGTGCTGGTGGCAGTTAGAGACGGCAGCCATGCCGGACCGGGAGGATCAGACGACTATGAAATAGCCGCCTTCTCTATCATCAACCAGAACCTTCCGCCGGTTATCACTGGTCTCGCCAGCAATGTGTTTAGCCCACAGCCCATAGGAGCCACAGTGATGTGGAGGGCATCCGCCATGGATCCGGAAGGAAACCCAGTGTTCTACAGATACTGGCTGAAGGGATCCGCTACAGGAGGATCCTGGAGGATAGCGCGGGATTGGTCGACCGACCCGACCTTCGTATGGTCCACCTCGCCTGCGGACGCAGGAACAAGCGAGATTCAGGTGCAAGTGAGGGATGGCCTGCACTCCAGCCCGTCTGGATGGGATGACGATGCAGGGGCCCTGTTCACCGTGCTGCGGCAAAACCTGCCGCCCACTCTCGTCTCCCTGAAGCCAGACAAGCCCAGTTCACAAGTTGCCGGCACACCCATAAAGTGGATGGCAATAGCCTCAGATCCTGATAGAGAGCCGGTATTCTACAAATTCTGGCTGAAGGGCCCATCGACCGGGGATGCCTGGAAGACTGTACAGGATTGGTCGACAAAGAACCTGTGGACCTGGGCCAGTTTGGGCAGTGATCGCGGGGCTTATACCGTCTACGTCTACGCTCGGGACGGAAAGCACAATCCAGCAACCGGTTACGATAGCGCACTGGGAGCATCGTATCTGCTCACACCCAATGAGCCGCCCAAGCTGACGGCTTTGCTGCCCGACAAGCTCGGCCCAATGAACGCAGGAAACGCAGTGAAATGGACAGCAAAAGCGTCCGATGCCAACAAAGAACCTATCCTTTATCGGTTCTGGTTGAAGGGCCCCTCCACAGGCAATGCCTGGAAGGTGGTAGCGGATTGGTCGACAAAGAACCAGTGGACCTGGACCAATTCCGGTAGCGATAGCGGGGAATATACCGTCTATGTCTATGTTCGGGATGGAATGCATAGTCCTGCAACCGGTTACGATAGCGCACTGGGTGCATCGTATCTGCTTACGCCCAATGAGCCGCCCAAGCTGACGGCTCTTCTGCCCGACAAGAAAAATCCGCAGAGCGCAGGAACGATCGTGAAATGGACGGCAACGGCCACTGATGTCAATAAAGATCCGATACTCTACCGGTTCTGGTTGAAGGGCCCCTCCACAGGCAATGCCTGGAAGGCGGTATCGGATTGGTCGATAAAGAACCAGTGGACCTGGAACAATGCACCAACTGACGGCGGCAACTACAGGATTTTTGTCTATGCCAGGGATGGCAAGCACGCCCCGGCAACTGGCTATGACAGCGCGCTAGGTCAGGACTATGCGCTGCTAAATCTGGTGGTGAGCAAAAAGGTAGTGAGTAAGGTGGTCGTTGTAAAGAGATAGCGAGATAAACCACGATGAGTGAAACATAGCGCATAGACGTACTTGAGATGGGGCGAAAGGTCCTGCCCATCTCATCTCTTTTTCCAATAGGTTTAAATCCAACGGGTGTCTGGGGGAGAAACTATGATGAAATATACGATTGCATTAGCTGTGCTCTTAATGCTGGCCGGCACCGGCCTGGCAACGATGTGGCTTTACGATGATCCCATGTTCTTCCAGATGAACTACCCTACGAAGGCAGCTTCCTTCACTGCAGCGGATATATCTATTCTGGAAATCTTAGATGCTCCCTATTTCCCTCTCCTGGGCCAGAGCTTCTACAACAATGCCATCCCAGTTAAACTTAGCAATAACACCAATGCCATTCAGATCGGCAGCAAGGCTCCCACATCCATGTCTCCCATCTCGGTCACCTTTGGCGGACACCTTGAAGATAACATGAAGTACGCGCAGAGCAAGTCCTCACTGAGGATCGGTTCGCAAGGATCCTGGGGCACCCTAAACGCTCCTGGAGTGCTATAGGAATAGGAGAAGAGGGCGGACAGAACCGTTCCGACCGTTTGATTTTTTTTATTTTATTCACAATTCGTTTTATTTGACTCTCGGACGAATAGAGTTACAAAAGTTATGGCAATCGCCAATAGTGTGAAGACATAGATGCAACCGTCAACCCCATGCAGATCCGCTGTCAGTCCTGCAATAAGCGGCCCGATAACCACACCGCTCATGCGAGCGGTATTGAAGATGCCGTAAACCTCCCCGCGTCGCGCGTTGCTGGTGGTATCAGCGATTAGCGCTGCGGCTGCCGGGCTTGCCATGCCAAGCCCCATGCCGAGGCCCGCGAAAAGGAATGTGACGGTGATCAATGCATCCGCCTGGGAAAGAAAAGCAAAACTGACGGCCCCCACCAGGCAGCCGGTGAAGATGAGTTTTTTTCTTGTACCTTTGTCGGCCTGGCGGCCAAAGTAGATATTAAAGAGAGCTGTGCTGCCTCCATAAACCAGGTAGATAACCCCCACATCCGTAGCATTAAAGCCCAGGCCAGCGGCAAAGCTGGGCAGCATGGTGAAGTTGAAGCCGCCCACCACTCCTGCCCAGAGGACGACAAAGGAGCAGGCTAGAAATGTGAGCCGATAGCCGGGAGCGATGAGCGTTTCCTTTCCCCGGGAAGGAAGAATGCCCATCTTTACTCTTATTTTCTCAGGCTCTTTTACCCGGAAATAGACAACAAAAAACGAAGCTGCCCCCAGAAGAGCCCACAAATAGAATGGAGCCTTCAGGCCGAGAACATCGTAGAGCATTCCTCCGATGAATGGACCTAAGGCTAACGCAAAGAAGAACGCGGCGTTGTACCGGCCCATGGCCGCCCCTCTGTTTTTCGCTTCTGCCTGATCGATAATCAGTGCCATGGCAATAGGCCAGACGGCTGCGGCTCCAAGTCCCCCCAAAGCTCTGATGAACAGGAGAGAATTTGCATTCTTCGCATAGATGTAAAAGAGCGGAAGGAAGCAAAATGTGGCTAGGCCCAGGAGCAAGATCTTCTTGCGCCCCATCTGATCGGAGAGGCGGCCTATGGGTATCTGGGTGAGAAGCTGCACCGCTCCGTAGACTGAGACAATAAATCCGAGCATGGTGTAAGATGCACCCATATCCATGACATAGCGAGGAAAAAACGGCGCAATCAGGGAGAATCCCAGGACAGCGACGAAGACGGCCAGATAAAGGGGCGCAAGCGAGCCGGTATCTTTGGGCGTGGGCATTAATCTCTAGAACTTCAGCTCCATGCCAAGAATCGTCTGAGTATAAGTCACTCCATTGATCTCTCTTACGCTCAGAACAGCCCGGTTTAGGTCGGATATGCTCTCCACATCAGCTATGGCGATGAAGTCTCTCTCTCCATAGACCGGTACAACCTCCCGAATACCTTTGATGCCCTCCAGGCAATCGTGGACCGCCTTTTCCGTTCCCGGCTCAACGTTTATCATTATGAAGCCTTTCAATGTCTATCCCCCAAAAATTATGCTTTAAAATTCTCTTTTTGATAATATCACTCTTTCCCCTGAAGATCTCTTTGAAGGGCTCTCTGATGGGCAATTTCTGGGGGGGCTCTCTCCTCTGGAACGGGAATGCCTTTTTGCTCCATCAGCCTCTTTACCATCTCAATCTCGTCTTCCAGGCGCTTCAAAGGCATTGCCT
Source organism: Methanothrix sp. (assembly GCA_025361645.1). Taxonomy (GTDB): domain Archaea; phylum Halobacteriota; class Methanosarcinia; order Methanotrichales; family Methanotrichaceae; genus Methanothrix. Next base: position 6,815 of record JANYKI010000066.1, on the reverse strand, counting down.
CCCTGGCCAGGTACAGGCAACTCAATGCCTCTTCCAATCGCCCTAATGCCGTCAGTACTGCAGCCGTGGATTCCTGGTCATAGGCATCGCCTCCTTTCTGGAGCACGCAGTCGTAAACCAGAAGCGCTTCTTCCAGTCTCTTTTGGTTTCTCAGCAAAAAGCCCTTGTTCCTCAGGGCATCCAGATTTTCGGGATCGATGGCCAGGCATCGATCGTAGCTTTGCATGGCCTCTTCGAAGCGGCCCAGGCCATAGAGGGCTACGCCCTGGTTGTTCCAGACTTCCGGTATCTCTTGGTTCATAGCCAGCACTCGCTCGAAGATCTCTAAAGCCTCCCCAAACATCTTATGCTTGACCTTGTCCATGCCTCTGTGCAGCAGCACCTTCTCTTTGTTGTTCATAGCCGCCTCACATATATCCCTGGATAGCTGCCGACTCGCTGCCCTTCTCCGCAATGGCAGGATTCTGGGGTACCGATCCCGGCCTCTTGATCTCTCCGAAGACATTCTCGTAGTCCTTGATGTGCTCTACCAGCCAGTTGGCCAGTTCCTTGGCCGCCAGGGGTGAGAGAATGATCTCCGTATCGATCTTTCTCTCCATGACCGTCATGCTCTTGCCGTCCTCGACCAGCGTCTTTGGCGAGTCGTTGTAAAAGGCAATGCGAAAATCGTAGGGGCTGTGTCCTCCGATCGCGCCTATGGCATAGACCTGGCTAAAATCGGAGCTTTTTGAGATTTCCACTTTAACTTCCATGCATGCGGGATAGGGCTCCAGCTTAAAAAAGATGATGATATCGAAATGTATTTAGATGACTTAGCTTCTTGTGTTGCCGATACTATGATTGGGGTCTTAGGGTTAGAAGACGGTACAAGGGTGGAAGGTACCGGTTTTGGTGCGCCGGGCACGGTCTCGGGTGAACTGGTCTTTACTACCGTTATGTCCGGATATGAGGAGGCATTAACAGACCCCTCTTACCACGGACAGATGCTCATGTTCACATATCCTCTGCAAGGAAATTACGGCATAAGCGGCGAGGATTTTCAATCCGACAGGATGTGGCCGCGCGCCATGGTCAGCCGGGAATACTGGGATCGTCCAACACATTATCGTCACGCAAAGACGCTCAACCGGTTCCTTATTGATGAGGGCAAGCCCGGACTATGTGACGTGGATACTCGCATGCTCACTTTGAAGGTAAGAGAGCTTGGCGTGATGAAAGCCGCGCTTGCCGTTGGCGAAAGGAGAGACGTGCAAGACATGGATGTGGTGGCAATGGCAAGGTCCCAGGCCGATATCTCTCTCCAAAATCTGCTGGGAGATGTGACCTGCAAATCACCTTACCGCATGAAAGGCAATGGCCCTCGCATGGCGGTGCTGGATTTAGGCATTAAGAGGAATATTCTTAAAAGCCTCTCTTGTCGCGGATTCGATATAACTGTGCTTCCTGCGCATGCCGACATATCTCTGATCGAGGCGGCAAGGCCAGAGGCCCTCTTCGTCTCCAATGGACCTGGCGATCCCGAAATGGCCAAGGAGGCCATCTCTGCCGTCCGACACTATGCGGGACAAATCCCCATCTTTGGAATATGCCTGGGACATCAGGTCATATCCCTGGGCCTGGGTGCCCAGACCTTCAAGCTCAAGTTCGGCCACCATGGTGGCAATCAGCCTGTCAAAGACCTGGAAAAAAGAATCGTCTACATCACCTCTCAGAATCACAACTTTGCCGTCCGACCCGGCTCTGTGGAGGGCACGGACCTGGAGATCACCCAGCTAAATGCCAATGACGGCACAGTCGAAGGCATAAAGAGCGACAAGCTCAATGTTCTGGCGGTCCAGTACCATCCCGAGGCCCATCCCGGACCGCTCTGCACGGAAGATCCATTCTTTGGATCGGTCTTGAGAATAATGAATGGTCGGACAGGCGTTGCCGGGAGGCGATAGAGATGCCCAAGAGAAATGATATCCATAAGGTCCTTCTTATCGGCTCGGGGCCCATTCAGATTGGTCAGGCCGCAGAATTTGATTTCTCCGGCTCTCAGGCCTGCAAATCCCTGCGCGAAGAGGGAATCGAGGTCGTCTTGGTCAACTCCAATCCGGCCACCATCATGACCGATCCAGACACTGCCGATAAGGTCTACATTGAGCCTCTGGTGCCGGAGATTTTGGCCAAGATCATCGAGAAGGAGAGGCCGGATGGAATTATTGCCGGCATCGGCGGCCAGACGGGTCTGAACATCACATCTGAGCTGGCGGATATGGGCGTTTTCGAGAAATTCAATGTCGAGGTTTTGGGAACGTCCGTCAAGTCCATTCGGGAGGCAGAAGATCGCGACCTCTTCAAGAAGGCCATGCAGCGTGTGGGCGAGCCCGTGCCGAAGAGCAAAGCCGTCAACACCCTTGCTGAGGCCTTGGCGGTCATGGAGGAGCTGGGACTGCCGCTGGTAGTTCGGCCCGCATACACATTGGGTGGCTCGGGGGGAGGCATTGCCAGGACTCGCGAGGAGCTGCTCTCCATCTGCGAACTGGGGCTGAAGAGGTCTCGCATCAGCCAGGTCTTGCTGGAGGAGAGCCTCGGGGGCTGGACTGAGCTGGAGTACGAGGTGATGAGGGACTCGAACAATACCTGCATCACCATTTGCAACATGGAGAACATGGATCCCATGGGCATTCACACCGGCGAGTCTATCGTCGTCACGCCCATCCAGACCCTGTCCGATAAGGAGATCCAGATGCTGCGTAGCTCCGCCATCAACATCATCCGCGCTTTAGAAATTGAGGGCGGCTGCAACATCCAGTTTGCATTCAAGAACGGGGAGTACCGGGTCATCGAGGTCAACCCTCGCGTCTCCCGCTCCTCGGCTCTGGCCTCCAAGGCCACCGGCTACCCCATTGCCCGGGTCACCGCCAAAATCGCCATCGGCATGACTCTCGATGAGATCAGAAACGATGTGACCAAAGAGACGCCCGCTTCCTTCGAGCCCGCCGTGGATTATGTGGTGATCAAGATTCCCCGCTGGCCGTTCGACAAGTTCGTCAAGGCCAACAAGACCCTCACCACGGCCATGAAATCCACCGGCGAGGTCATGGCCATTGGACGTAGCTATGAGGAGGCTCTCATGAAGGCCATTCGTTCCCTGGATATCGATAAAGATCTGGGGTATACGGGAAAGTACACCATCTGGACGGATGAGGAGATAAAAAACCTCCTGGAAAATCCCACTGACGAGCGGCTCTTTGCCATCTACCAGGCCTTGAAGAGAGGCATGTCCTCGGAGGAGATCTCGAAGATTACAGGCATTGAGCCTTACTTCCTCTACAGGATGGAGAACATCATCGCCATGGAAGAGGAGATAAGAGCCGGGCTCGATGCAAAGGTTCTGAGGAAGGCCAAACGCACCGGCTTTACTGATAAGCAGATAGCCGACATCGTGGGCAAAAGCCGGGAAGAGATAACCGATATGCGTATCTCGCTTGGCATCATTCCTACTTACAAGATGGTGGATACCTGTGCCGCCGAGTTTGAGGCCAAGACCCCCTACTACTACTCCACCTATGACACCCAGTGCGAACTCTTGCCCTCAGACAAAAAGAAGGTGCTGATTTTGGGCTCAGGTCCCATCAGGATCGGGCAAGGTATCGAGTTTGACTATTGCACAGTTCATGCTGTGATGGCACTACGCGAGCAGGGCATTGAGACCCATATCGTCAACAACAATCCAGAGACCGTTTCCACCGATTACGACACCTCGGACAAGCTCTTCTTTGAGCCGGTTACTTTAGAGGACGTCATGAACATCCTGGAAAAGGAGCAGCCCTACGGTGTACTGGTGCAGTTCGGCGGCCAGACGGCCATAAACCTGGCCTTCCCCCTGGAAAAGGAGATCGCACGCCGCGGCCTGAAGACAAAGATTCTGGGCACCAGCCCGGACAGCATTGATCTGGCGGAGGACCGGGAGAGGTTCAATGCTCTCATGGACCAGTTGAACATACCTCAGCCTCGTGCCGGCATCGCCTTTACTCCCATCGAAGCCAAGGCGGTTGCCACCAGGATCGGCTATCCCGTACTGGTGCGGCCCAGCTACGTTCTGGGAGGCAGGGCCATGGAGATCGTTTACGACGAGGCGGGCCTGGAGGTCTACATGCGCGAAGCGGTGCGCGTCTCCCATGATCATCCCGTTCTTATCGATGATTTCCTGCAAAACGCTGTGGAGATCGATGTGGACGCGGTTTGCGACGGCACCGATGTTCTGATTGGCGCCATCATGGAGCACATCGAGGAGGCCGGCATTCATTCGGGTGACAGCGCCTGCATGATTCCGCCCCAGACCTTGCCGGGCGTGGTTTTAGAGGTGGTGAGGGACTACGTGCGCAAGATCGCGCTTGGGCTTAAAGTCGTGGGAATTGTGAACCTGCAGATGGCTTACAAAGACGGCACGGTTTATGTTCTGGAGGCCAATCCCAGGTCGAGTCGCACCATACCCTTTGTTTCCAAAGCCGTAGGCCTGCCCCTGGCCAAGATTGCCGCCAATGTCATGATTGGGAAATCCTTGCGGGAGCAGGGCACCCTTTTAGAGCCCAAGACGCCTTACGTCTCCGTCAAGGAGGTGCTCCTGCCCTTTGACAAGCTGCCTGGTGCAGACGTGCTGCTGGGGCCGGAGATGAGGTCTACGGGCGAGGTCATGGGCATAGACTACAAGCTGGGCCTGGCCTTCTTCAAGGCGGAGCTGTCTGCGGACAATCCGCTGCCCCTGGAGGGCATGGTCTTCATCTCCGTCAAGGATGAGGACAAGGCAGCCGTTGCTGTGGCCGCCAAGAAGCTGCATGAGGCGGGGCTTTCCATCATTGCCACAGATAGCACAGCCGAGTACCTGCGCCGCTCGGGCCTGCCTGTGGTGAGGGTGAATAAGATCTACAACGGCAGTCCCAATATCATGGACTACGTCAAGATTGGCGAGGTGAAGCTGATCATCAACACGCCCACCACCAAAGAGTCGGTCAAGGACGGCTTCCAGATCCGGAGAAGCGCCGTGGACTACCACATCCCTTACATCACCACCATTCAGGCGGCTGTGGCAGCGGCAGATGCCATTCTCATGGCCAAAAAGGATCAGATCACCATCAAGGCGCTGGATGAGTATCACAAAGAGGTCTACTACAATTGAAATTTGGATAGGGCCGGGCACGATGCCGGCCCTATCCAAATTTCATTTTAGCTATTCCCAAGTCGGACCGAAGCCTTTATCTGCGAGAAGGCGATAGGGAAGGTGCTCGCGGGCCCGTGGTCTAGCTGGTTATGACGTCGCCTTGACATGGCGGAGGTCATGCGTTCGAATCGCGTCGGGCCCACTTGAGCCCAAGTAGCTCAGTTGGGAGAGCGTCAGACTGAAGATCTGAATGTCCCCGGTTCGAGTCCGGGTTTGGGCATTTTATTTTATTATTATTTCATCGTTGCTTTCTGAAATTGGCTAGCCTCGAAATTGCCAGCCTCCTCATTTTGTCTCTTGCCACAAATTTAAAATATCTCTTGCATATATATTCATCGTGGATGTAAAGAATCAAAATGGATGTGGTGAGAAATATGAAGATTAGTACTTATTTGGTCCTATTTGTTGTAGCTCTTTTTTGTATACCATCATTGGCAATGGCATTTGAACCTAATGTAGATCCTCTGCCTTCTTGGAACGAGGGATCGGCAAAAAATGCCATCCTCAGTTTTGTAGCAAATGTTACTAACAAGAGCAATCCGGACTATGTAGAAACTGAAGAGCGAATCGCCACCTTTGACAACGATGGCACTCTATGGTGCGAGTATCCGGATTACGTCCAGTCTCGCTTCATGTTCGATCGAGTTAAGGATATGGCCCCGGAGCACCCTGAATGGAATGATACACAACCTTTCAGTTCGATCCTTTCCGGTGAGCGATTCTACGCCAGCAACTTCAGTACCAAAGAGGTAATGCAAATCTATGTCACCACCAGTTCGAATTTGACTGCTGACGAATACATGAGTTTGGCAAGAAACTGGCTCAATAGGTCCAAGAACCCCCACTTCGGGTTCCCATATACCAAGTGCATCTATAAACCCATGTTAGAATTGTTGAGCTATCTGCGATACGAGGGCTTCAAGACCTACATAGTGACGGGAGGAGACGAGGACTTCGTGCGTGCCTTCTCTGATGAGGTATACGGAATCCCCCCTGAACAGGTGATAGGTTCGGCCATTAAGCTACAGTTCATTGAAAATAACAGTAGCTGCTCGGTCATGAAGCTTCCTGAAATCCTGGTCATTGATGACGGTCAGGAGAAGGCTAAGGAAATTCAGCTGAACATTGGGCGTCGCCCAATCTTTGCCTACGGCAACTCGGAGGGGGATATTCCTATGCTTCAATTCACCACGGGAGGCAATAGGCAAGGCTTAGGTTTACTGAATCACCACGACGATCCTATCCGCGAGTACGCCTATGATAATGGATCCGCTGTCGGAAGACTGGATAAAGGGTTTGAGATAGCTGGGGAATGGGGCTGGCAGGTGGTCAGCATGAAAAACGACTGGAAATATATTTTTTAGAGACCGCACCATTTACTTTTTTCTCAGAAGATTTAATGTGTTTTCCATTTGCTTCTTGCACTTGTAGAGTCCCGAATGTTTGGAATTTATATCTTTAAATTCTGTATCTAATTCCACAGTCACCTTGCACTCGATGAGGTCGTCCTCCACGGGAACGGGCTCGCCATCCTCAATGAGGCTCTCCACATAACCCGTGATTGCATCCCTGGACATCTCGATGGCCTCTTCCACCGTCTTTCCATAGG
>JANYKI010000020.1 GCA_025361645.1 Methanothrix sp. | reverse complement strand
GATCTTTCCCAAAATACGGCTCCCGTCTCGCGTTCGCCTCTTGCAGCAGCTCCATAATCCTCTCGCAGTCGCAGGTGCCGATCTCCACCAGATTATCACTGCGCAGCAGGCAGGGCTTGATCTTCCCATCCGAGGTGACGCGAAGGCGCGTGCAGTTGGCGCAAAACTCGGTGTTGTCCATGGGCCGCACTACCTCCACCTCCGCTCCATCCAGGAAGTACTTCTTGCGCCGGTGCATCTCCCGCGTGCGCACGCGCTCCGCCTGCAGAGCGAGCCGCCGCTCGATGGCGTCGATGTCTCCGGAAATGCCCTGATGGCGCAGGTCCAGGAGCTCGATGAGCTGCAGTATCAGGCCCTTCTCCCGGCAAAAATCGATTAAATCAGAAATCTCGGCCTCGTTCTCCTTCAAGACCACCACATTCAGCTTGATGGGCGCGAGGCCCGCCGCCTTCGCGGCATCAATTCCCGCCAGGACCTTCTCCAGGTCGCCTTCCCTGCCACCGGTGATGGACCGGTAGATCTGGGGCCAGAGCGAGTCCAGGCTCACATTGACCCGATCCAGCCCTGCCTCTGCCAGCGGCCCGGCCTGCTCTGCCAAAAAGATGCCGTTCGTGGTCAAAGAGATGTCCAGGTCCTGGGGCATCTGGGCAATCAGTCCCGCCAAGCCAGAGCGTAGCAGGGGCTCACCGCCCGTGAACTTCAAGGAGCGAACGCCAAGATGAGCAGCAGCGTGGGCAACGCTTACCACCATCTCATCCGAGATCTCGCCATTGGGCTTTGCCTCGCCCTCGTGGTGGCAGTAAACGCAATTAAGATTGCAGCGAGGAGTAAGAGCGATCCGAAGACCCGTGACAACGCGGCCAAAGGAGTCCACCATCATGCCGAGCATTGAAAAACTGCTTGGTATTTAACTTGTAGGATTGCGAAGGACGAATTTCGCTGACCGCGGGTTAGCGAGATTTTCGACAGCGAAGTCGAAACATCAGTAAGTCCCCATCCTTTTGGGTGATCTCGCCAACTTTGCAGAGTTTGCGGGAGTTGCAACGGATGAAAGCAAAAGTCTTTTGCCATGATTACTTTCACGCCGTGCTCAACTGAATGATGCTAAGAAGAATGGCATCAAACTCAAGACTTACGATACTCAGAACATGATTCCTTCTTTGAAGCTCATAAATCCGAAGCTGAATCTGGTCTACTCAAAAGTTCTTCAGATGGTAAATTATACTATTTGGTCTAACATCAAAGGACTCTCGGCTTCTAAAAAGAATGGCCGAAAGATCGGACATATTCGCTTCAAGGGATATGGTTGGTACAACACCCTGAATTACAACCAATCAGGTTTCAAGGTTGATCAAGATCGCAGCCTATTGCATTTATCCAAGATAGGAGATATGCGGATCAAAATCTATCGAAAGATTGAAGGTTGCATCAAAGCGGTCATAATCAAGAGAGAAGGCAACAGATGGTTCGCCATAGTCCAGGCAGATCAAGAACCGCAGCCATTACCTGAGACAAAGGACGTTGTAGGTCTGGATGTCGGTCTGACATCCTTCGTGGTTGACTCGGAAGGCAATGAGATAGAGAATCCAAGATGTGCAGAACAATCCGAAGATAAGCTTGCTAGATTGCAAAGAAGGCTAGCAAGAGCGGTGAGGGGATCGAATAATTATGGGGCGATCAAGGATAAGATTGCCAAGCTGCATAAGAGAATCAACTGCCAACGAGATGATTTCCTTCATAAGCTCTCTCGGATGTATGTCAATAAATTCGATATCATTTGCGTTGAGGATCTTGATGTCAAAGGCCTGAAAGAGAAAGGCCATAATCGTGGTATGCATCGCAGTATTCATGATGCATCCTGGTCAAAGTTCATATTCATGCTTTCGTACAAGGCTCAAAGTGCTGGTCGAAAGCTGATAAAAATAGATCCCAGGAACACGACTCAAAGGTGTTCCGCTTGTGGAAGCATAGTGAAGAAAGAACTGTGCGACAGAGTGCATGAGTGCCCTTATTGCGGGTTCTTATGCAATCGAGACTACAATGCTTCCCGGAACATACTTCTCACAGGGATGGAACAGCCCGTAGCGCCCATCGAGTCGAAACCTCTACATCACATATTCGTGATGCAAGTCTTGGCAATGAAGTGGGAAGCTGCGCCCTTCAGGACGCGGTAGTTCACTCAGTACTCAATCTCACCCAGGCTGCGCTTGAGATAGGAAAGCAGCGTCATGCCCACTATCATGCAGATGGCTAGACCGGAGAGCAGCTCCTCCCAGGATTGCCGGTGCGTCGTTAGGCCGTAGATTATGCCGCCGGAGAGCATTGTGAGCATCAGGGTTGCGATAAGCGATACCAGCATGGACCACATGATGGAACCCACCTCGTAGCGCTCGAAAAATGATGCGGAAAGGACGAACGATATTGCTGCCAATGTGAGAATTATGGACAAAGGCAAGGACGAGCCATAGCGGAACAACTGGATCAGTCCCAATGCAAGAGCAATCATCACCAGCGATAGCAGGCCGGAAGCGAGGAACGCCTTTAAAATGTAATTGTCAAACCGTAGCTCCACACCAGTCCACCACTAGCTTTATAGGACTATATTGAATATAAAGATTGTGTATAGTTGCAATTCTAATCGGTCCCGCCTCCGCTCCCGGCTGACCAGCTTCCGGTCAGGCGTCCCTCCAGTGCCATCTTGCCCAGGTACGCCTCCACATCTGGCGCTAAAGGCGCGGGTTGCGCTGCCGCCAGGGGCGTTCCCGGCAGGGGGGTAAAGCGGTGCGCCCGCACTTTGCCGCCTTTGGCCGCGATCCATTTGACCAGTTCAAGGGTCAGGCGCTGATCCGCTTCCTGCTCAGTTGGCAAGCCAAAGATCAGGTCCACCTGTGGCACAAGTCCATAATCCAGAGCCAGTTCGCAGGCGGCCAGGATCTCAGCGCGCCCGTGGCCCCGGCCAATGCTGCGCAAAACTGCCGGGCTGCCGGACTGACCGCCCAGGCTCAGGCTCTTATTGGCGCAGTATTTGACGATCAGCTCTAAAGCCGCAGCCGTGACGAACTCCGGCCGAACCTCGGAAGGGAATGTACCAAAGTAGATGGGCTTTTTTTGCTCGGCCAAAGCCTTGAGCAGGGCTTCGACCTTCTCCAGCCTTGGCCTGTGCCCATCTGAGCCGTAGGCCAGCGAGTTAGGAGAGGTGAAGCGGATATCCTTGTGGCGCCGAGCGTATTGGGCGATGATCGGAATCGATCTGTGACGCATGCAGGTGCCGAAGAGGCGCGGCGTCTGGCAGTAAGTGCAGCCCCAGGGGCAGCCGCGCGAGATCTCCAGAGGCGCTAAGATCCTGGCGAAGGGCGGGTAGGAGTCCAAATCCACGGGCGGCCTCTTTTCCGTGAATAAGACCCGTCCCTGGCATTTGTAAGCGATGCCCTTGACGCCGGCCGGATCGCGGCCTTCTTCAATGGCCCGCAGCAATTCCGGCAGCGTCTCTTCTCCTTCTCCTATCACCACGAAGTCGAAGTGCTCCAGCACCTCCTCGGGCAGAGCCGAGGGATGAGGGCCCCCGGCAATGTAGACTGCGTCCACCGCAGCGCGGCTAACTTCGCCGTAGACCTCCTCTGCCTGGGCGCTGGCAAAGCTGTAGAGCATGATGCCTTCCTTCGGCTCCCGGGCGATGCCTGCCTCTACCAGCGGCATCAGGGCGGCAATGCTGTAGGAGTTCTTGTTGTTGTAGCGAAACCATGTCTTGATTCGGTTCAAATATCTCTCATTCCTGCCAACTTTCTCCATGGGATCTCAGGATGCGCGATTCTCAAATCATCCGGAAGATTCTTCACAGCCTCGCCGATTATTTCGATCCTGCGGATAATCATATCTTGTAGAGACGTTGAGGCCACAAAGTCCTCCAAAGTCTTTCCATTCGAGTAAACTTCAATTAGGCTGATGCTCTCCAGGATGTGATGTATGAATACCTTTGCATCTTTCTTCATAGTATCGGGACTTGGCTCCGCGAGAATCCTGTCTTTAAGCATGGGATGCAGTGACCTGTAAGTGAGAATGTCTACTCGTCTTTCCAGGGCATACTCTAAATCGAGCTTCAAACCGGCGAGGTCGAGGAGGCTCTTTCGGCCTTCGAACTCGACAAGGATGTCTATGTCGCTTTCATCGGTCATCTCTCCCCTCACGATGGAGCCAAAGAAGGCGGCGCGTTTGATCCCGTTCTTCTGCAAAATCTCCAGCGCCTTCTCGCGTGCAGCTTGCATTTGCTCGTTCATATATCCCCTGTCTTTACTTTTTAGTGTAGGACTTACGCAGTTGAAGCCTTCAACAATGAATAATTTGGATATTTTATATATGCACTTATAGCGTGACGAATAATTCTCCGCTTAGATTCGAACCAAACATAGCCGCCGCCGCCGCCTGGCTGAAGAAACCCTGGCTAGCCAGATTGCCGATCCACATGTTTGGCGTGTAGGTAGCGTCTACCTGTAGCGTGCTGCCCAGCAGCACCGGCTCAGTGTA
>JANYKI010000064.1 GCA_025361645.1 Methanothrix sp. | reverse complement strand
TTTTGCGTAGCAAAATGGATCGCTTTCCAGTATCTCCTCCAAGGCGGCAAATTCTCCATTTTTCTCCAGCTTAAAAGTGAGATATTTACCATCAACATCATCTCTTGAATTGATTATATTTAGAACGTAACCTTCACTAAGTATCAAGGGACGGTCTTGAGAGATAAGCTTATTTTGACCTACTTCGTCTCTTAAAATGCTTTCCGTGCCGCTGCCCGGATCTGAACATTGGTTGGATTCTAATGCGGCAACAAGTCCCAAAGAAACCATTATAATCAAAAATAAGTGAACTATAAAATTCTTGAGCATAGTCTTCATCACCCAATATTCCAACTCAATATAGTGGATACATAATAAGTACTTTTCGGGTGATAGTCGAAAAATTGTATATGGTGTCACGTATTTAAACTCTTTATTCAATGGATTCAAGTGCTGATCAAAATGAATTATTTGGATAGGGTCCGCCTGCGAGGAAGGGGACGTCTACCCTTTCCAGCAATTAATGGTAATCGAGATTGGCACTTACGGCAACGGAGAAGCTGAGCTTTTCATGACGGTTCGGCCAGATATGCACAACGGCGCGTTCTGGCTACAGGGCGGCCTTTTCACGGCTCTCTGCGACGAGGCTATGGCCCCGGCCTTTTTCACCGTTCTGGAGGAAGGAGCCGGCATCGCCATTCTATCGGAGAGCACCTTCCATTTTGCAGGGCGTCCAGAGCGGCAAGGTCAGGGCTACGGGAAAGGTTGTCAAAAAAGGCAGAAGCGTAGCTTTTATGGGCGGATTTGTCACGTCTGAGGACGGTATAACCCTATCCGAGACGAGGGCCTCCTTTGCCATCATGCCTAAATCGCAGAAAGACTGAGATATGCTCGGATCCTCGCTATTTCCAGTGGCCAAACTCGGGCAACTATGGCCTCTCCGATTTTATAGCGTTCTCTGTGCGTCCTCTGTGAACTATGTGGTGGTATCGTCGTTAGCCACTGGCTAAAAAACAAATGGTTGCGGACTACCACCACAGCAGGCACAGATCGCGCAAAGGACCAACAAATGAGCCCGCATTTGGCTATGGCCCAGCCGATTTAAATCCGGTCATGCCGTGCCCCTCAAGCTGCAGCTTTCTCACGATATCGCCGGCAGCATAAGCGTCCTCCGCCTGGGCTAAAACCCTCGCCTTGCTAAGAATAGTTCTCTTTCCACAGGGGCAGGTCCTGGACTTGGCGTCCTTCGAGGAGTAGAGGTGGCGACCACAACTACACCGGAAGACGACGAACATTTTAAAAGTGGAAGGGGATCTTACACAGCAGGCAGCAGTATGGCATTGATGACGCCATCCTGACCGGGCCGGCTGGTTATCCTGGCATCTCCCATTTCCGTCTTGATGATCGCGCCCTTGGTGAGAATGTTCCTTCTCATGTAGTGCAGATTGGCCTTGTTTTCCTTAACAGTCTCAATCTTTACAATCTTGGACTTGCCTGTCACGGGATCGGCAATTGTGGCCATATCGCCCCGCAGCATGCGTAATTTTATATTTCCGCCTTTTGTCTCGATCTTCTTAACTCTGACCGCGGCAATGGTGGTATCGCTCTGCTCTCTGCCTATCTCATACTTTCTCTTGCCCCTGGCGAGAATTAATTTTCCCCCGGTGGGCTTCCTTCCAAATTTGCCTTGCCAACGCATATTATAATTCCTCAGAACCGCAAATCCTCTTTGGTGCACGCTATTTAATGGTTGTGGTGCTTTGGGCTTTGCATCTAAAGTAGACAAAAGGAGAATACGAATCTATGAGCAAAGAGAATCAATGTCAATATTGTAAGAAGTGTGGTAGAGATCAGCGTTTTGAGTTCTCTATCAGAAAAGAAATATGGGAAAAATTGCCTATAGAATGGCAAAATCATGTATTATGTATCGAATGTTTTCTTGAAGAATTAGAGAAAACCACACCATATCAGCAATTCTATGCATCAGATTTTGCCTTTATGGCTATAGTAGGAGAGAGGTTTAGTGGTAAAGCTCTAATAGATAACCCAAATGTGAAAACTCAATGACTTTAGATGCAAAGCCGGTGCTTTGAAACCATTTCCATTTCAACTCGATTTCAATCGCTTGGCCATGTAAGGCCCGCATAGCTCATATCCCAGCCGCCGATAGTAGCCTCTGGCCCCAATGCCGCTGGTAACTTCCAGGGAGCCGTATCCCGCCTCTTCTGCCAGGGTCTCTGCCGCATGCAACAATTTTTCCCCGTAACCACGGTGCTGCCACCCTTCCGCTCTGCTGCCGATGGGAAGCATGGGCCCGTAGACATGCAGCTCCCTCACCCGGGCGCGGGCAGAAAGTCGTAGGCGCAGGAAGCCGACGATTGTCTCCTCCTCTCCCTCAAAGGACAAAAAGTGCTCGGTTCCACCGCATGCCTCATAAGCCTCATGCATAAGCCGCACTTCCCCGCTCAAGAACCGGCGCAGCCCCGCTTCCCGACAGCGGATGCAGCGGCAATGGCTGTCACGTGCCGAAAGCTGCTGCTGGGCAAGCTGACGCAGATTGGATTTCTTGACCCCCGCCACGATGAGCTGGGCGGGAATGTCTCGCTGCACACGCTGCAGTCGAACGTAGGCGGGCAGAATCTCCTTTATTTGAGATACCAGTTCTGCCGCAGCAGCGTCGCCCAGAGGGACGTACTCCCCGAGCAGGTACTGCCGGTAAAGCTCGGTTCCTTCCACCACTAAAGTGGGATATATTTTGAGGTAGTCCGGGCGAAAGCTGCTATCCGAGAAAAGCTCACGGAAGACCTCCAGATCCACCTTTGCAGAGGAGCCGGGCAGTCCCGGCATCATGTGAAAGCCCACCTTCAGGCCCACCTCTCTTAGAGCGCGATTGGCAGAGACGGTATCCGCGACCGTATGGCCCCGCTTCATATTCTCTAAAATATCATCACGGGTGCTCTGCACGCCCAGCTCCACCTTGGTGGCGCCGAGAAGCAGCATGTTCATTGTCTCCGCTGGACCGCAGTAGTCCGGCCGGGTCTCGAAGGTGGTGCCGATGTTTCTAACTGATGCCGTCTCATTGGCCGCGGCCACATCGGCAAAGGACTGGTACTCTCTGCCTGGAACATTTGCCGCGGGATAATCATTCATGGCCTGCAGACAGCGCTTGACAAACCAGTGCTGATAGCCTAAAGGACGCGCCGTGATCGTTCCGCCCATGATGATCAGCTCCGACTTGTCTAAGGGGTGGCCAATCTCATCCAGTTGAGCCAGCCGCGCCCTTACTTGGCGATAGGGGTCGTAATCGTGCTGCGCTGCCCGAAGTGCTGCCGGCTCGCGACCGGTGTAGCTTTGCGCCGAAGAGCAAAGAATGCCGCCCGGACAGGGAACACAGGTGCCATGCGGGCAGCGGGCGGGAGAGGTCATGGCCGCGATGACCGCCACGCCGGAGAGGGTTCGCGTGGGCTTACGCACCAGCATCTTGAGCTGGGCCCGCTCCTGGGCAGAAGCGAAGCCGAGTATATCGGCATTGCTGGGGAGAGATGAGAGGGCTAGCCGAGATGAGGCGTCCTTCTTGTGCGACTCCAGATCCGCTTGCGTCTTGATAACGCCTGCTAAAATGGCCTCGACTATGTGCCGCAGCTCCTGGCCAAGGGCCTTGCCATCACCGAATGCCGAAAGCGCCTCATTCATAGGGAAACGGGTGCAAAGGTATCATCAATCACAACCGCAATCCGGCTCGATTTTTCCTTCTGCCTTGGCTTGCTGATACTGCAGCTCAACCTGCTCTGCAAGATTGCAGCGCAGTAGTCCAGAGACGAACATGCCTGCCATCAAGACCTGCTCTTTGGACATCTCTTTTAGCGCCTCCTTGAGCTTTGCCACCGCGTCCTGCTCGCTGCCGGTCTCTGGATCGAAGAGCAGCATTTTGAATTGATCGCCAATCTTCATCATATCTTCAGAAGGAATGTCAAAGAAGCCGCGAACGATCTCCAGGACCAGGGATTCCTCGTTTGGTTCGAACATGAATTGACCTAGAGGATACTGGATGAAATAGGTTTGGCATCTAGAGAAGCTCACATAAAATGAGAGGCCTTTTCCGGCCCAGCTCTCTTATGGCCAGCCCACCCTCATCCAGAAGCATATAGGTATCGGGCGTCTCGAAGCGAGAGCCATTTCCCGGCTCGCGCGTGAAGCTGCCCGCGTTCACGGCCAATGGTCCTCCCTTTCTTTGAAATATGCCGGGAAGATGCGTATCTCCATAAATGAAGCAGTCTATTTTGCCTAGATTCCGCTCGCGAATGAACTTCAATATGGCCTCATATTGACCCTCTACGCTGGCGCGGCGCTGGTTGGAAAAAACGCCGGCGTTGATCCTCTGCAGCAGGCTGGATGCCTTCCAGATCGAGTTCTCGAAAGAGACCATCTCTCCGATGCAGGCGGAGCGATAGATACCCTCATAGGCGTAAGTCATCATCATCTCCAGGTCTGCGGGAAGAAACTCCTCTCCGGAAAGTCTGCGCAGCTTCTCCACCAGCTGCAAAGTGAAGTTTTGAATGCCGTCCAGATGATGGCCGTGCGTGAAGAGGATGGTCCTCTGGCAACAACGCGTCCGGTAAGTAGGATAGAGCATCTCGATATCAACGCCGCAAAAAGTCCGGCGCCAGCGCATTGTTGGAATATAAACGGGAAACAGATCGCAGCGAGCAGCCCTCTCCATGAATTCCGCCTCTTGCTTTTGTACCACCAGGTGATGATCGTGATTTCCCACAACGTAGCGAATCTTCAGACATTCCTGGGAGAGCCGTTTTAAAAAAGGGATGGCGCCCTTCACCGCATTCTCTGGGCGCACCCTCCAGAAATCGAGGATATCGCCCAAAAGCACGACCTCGTCGCAGCCGCTCTCAAATTCCGATATCTCTTGCATCAACTGGTCTACCTTTGCCGGACTCTGAAGAGTCGATGAATCTAGGCCGAAATGCGTATCAGAGATAATCAGAGATGCCAATTGTCTTCCCCCTTCCCACAACTGTTTATTACTGTTGTTATTTATAAATATTGTGCGTGGTGATCGCCTGGAAAATGGCAAGTAATAGATACAACCCCTCGAGCAAAAGACAAAAATATGTTCTAAAAAAGCAAAACCTCAGAATGATCGACATCACCATTCCCAAAGGCAGCCTGCAAAACCAGACACTGCAGCTCTTCGAGCAAGCCGGGCTGGAGGTTAAGAGAACGGAGCGCGAGTACAACGCCCGCATACAAGACCCTCGCATCGGCAAGGTGAAGATCCTCCGCCCCCAGGAGATACCGGGATATGTAGCCAAAGGCTATTTCGACCTGGGCATCTCCGGAACGGACTGGATAATGGAGTCTGGTGCCGTCGTGGCCCGCGTGGCTGAGCTCAACTACGGCAAACAGGGGCCAGGCATCGTAAAGCTGGTGGTTGCCGTGCCCGAGAGCCTGGATATCCACTCCGCCCGTGAGATAAAACCGGGCAGTCGCGTATCCACAGAGTATCCTAGCCTCACCCAGGCCTTCTTCCTCCGTCTGGGAATACCGGTGGACATCCAGTTCTCCTTTGGAGCTACCGAAGCCAAGGTTCCAGAGCTTACCGATGTGGTCGTTGATCTCACCGAGACCGGCTCCACCCTGAAGAAGAACGGCTTGAAGATCATTGATGTCATGCTGAGGTCCACCTCGGAGCTGATTGCCAACAAAAAGAGTTGGGCAGACCCGGAGAAGCGCGAGGAGATCATCGCTGTAGAGACGCTTCTATCTGCGGTCATAAAGGCGAGAGGAAAGGTCCTGCTCAAGATGAATGTGCCCGAGGATTCGATAGCAGATTTGATCTCCATGCTGCCCAGCATGAAAAATCCCACCATCTCCAAGCTCTACAACTCCGGCTACTACGCCGTGGAGACTGTGGTGGACCGATCCATTGTCAACCTGCTCATTCCCCAGTTGAAGAAATCGGGGGCAGAGGATATCCTGGAGCTGGCCATCTCCAAGATTGTGCACTAAATCAATCCTTTATATGTTTTCAAAAAAGCAAAAAAGCCGAGCGGGCGCGGGGGGATTCGAACCCCCGATCTACAGCTTAGGAGGCTGCCGCCTTATCCGGACTAGGCCACGCGCCCTTTTCCGGCTTTCCCCTATAACCAACACGTATATCAACCTTTCCGGATTGGCGTTCTCTTATCGTTTTTTCGATTAGCGATATTTCAGCGTATGAGCACAGCGCTCAGAACAACCACAAAGAGGCCCAGGAAGAACCAACCTATTATTCCTTCCGCCATGGCCAGATGCTTGTAAACGCCTACCGGATAGGTATTTACGGGCGCCTGGGAGGTGGTGAACATGGCAATGCTGAAATAGAGGGCGTCGGTGAAAGAGACGCGCTTGCTGGGCTTCAGCCTCTGATATCCGGGAAGCTCCACGCCCTCGATCTCGAATTTGTTCATGCCCTTTCCCGCCCAAAATATCACTCCAAAGATGAGAATGGTAAAAAGGCACCAAAAGGCCGTGTAGCTCACCCGAACACCATAACCGCAGGAGAGCCAGGAGATGATGTCCGAGAGTTTGCCCCAGCCCCAGGGCGCCTGGTCCTGGCCGATTCTGCGGTATTGATAGTAGCATTCATCGGCTTCGTCAAACCACTCCAGGCTCTTGTAATTCTTCACCAGTGCCAGGTAGGCGGCCCCATTGTACACCATGCGATCCCGTATGGTGCTCCAGTGGACCACGAACTTGGAAAAGTCCGTGCTGTTTAGGTTAATTTTTGAACTCTCATTGAATGTGACGTTGTCCAGTTGCATGCTGTATAGTCTGGCACCCTCCAGGATCAAGTCCCCATCAAATCGGGCATTGGCGAAATAGGCCAAGTCTGCAAACTTCACTCCCCCAAAGAAGGCCGTCTTTTTAAAGTCAACATTGCCAAAGTCCGCCAAGCCCCCAAAGCTAGACAGGCCAAAAGTGCTTCCTCTCTGAAAGCGAGCCTCACGAAAGAGCACATCGCTCTCGAAACGGGTGGCGGCAAATGTGGCATTGCCTCGAAACTTTGTGGCTCGAAATGTGACCTGCCCGGCAAACTCCGTCTCAAAGAAGCTTACATCTTCAAAGTTAGCATTCCAGAAAGATCCGGAACGTAGGAACTTAGCATAATTAAAATCGACATCACTGGCGAAGCCGGAATCGAGGAATACGGCATCCCCATTGAACTGGGCGTTGCCAAAGCTGCTATCGTTCTGAAAAAGCGCGCTGATGAAAGAGGCCGGTCCCTGGAAATAGGTCTCGGCAAAGTCGGCCTGCTTTTGGAATCTTGCTCCGGAAAACTTGGCATCTTTCTGGAAAACGGACTTGACAAAGCTGACATCGTCTTCAAAGACGCATCCCCGCAGATCCAGGACCTCGGCGAAGTTCACGGCCTCTATTCTTAATGGTCCTTGGAAGAAGGAGTTGGTAATTCTTATCGATTGCTTGACCGGCTCAACTCCCGGCCCCAGATCCAGCTGACCTGTGATGGTTACGTTGTCATAGTTCAGCGGCTCGCCCGATCTTATTTGGGCCAGGATATCCTGGGCGGCGATGACCGGCGCGGCCTGGCTCCGGGAGGCCGGCAAAGGGGCATCAAGCCCTGGCACTTCTGCCAAGGCCTCGCTAAGCAGGATGGGCAGTAGTAAGGCCAAGAGCAGCATGTGCCATCTGGAAACTCTAATCACTGACTAATTCGAAGATCGCCCAGGATTTATCACTTTTGTTTTTTGCATAGCATTAACGGATCATAACCCTGCCTAAAGTCACCAGGAAGAGAAAGACCATGGTACTGAAGAAAAGGGCGTTTCGCAAAGTGACGCGCTCGGGCATGCTGTCCTCCTCTGCTGCCTCATTGAGGGGCTTGGCGGAGCGGCGAATGCCGTCCCCTCTCCAGAATAGCAGAGCAAAGGCCAGGATGGTGAGAAGCGACCAGGCCACGGCATAGTCGGGGCGAACGCCATAGCCGCAGGACAGCCAGGCCAGGAGATCGATGGTCTTCGACCAACCCCACTGCTTTTTGTCCTGATTGAGACCGCGGTATTGATAGTAACAGTCGTCTTCGTCTGCCGACCAGCCCAGGCCGTGGTAATTGTTCACAAGGGCCAGGTAGGCCCCCTGATCCCAGACCACATGCTCCTCGATCTCATTCCAGTGGGCCTTGAAGCGGGTAAAATCGGTGTCGTTCAGGATAATACGGGAATCCTTGCCGAATTCTGCCTTATCCAAAAGCATGGTGGAGATCGAACCGCCCTTGAAATTGAGATCCCCCTCGAACAGGGCGCTCTGAAAGCTGGCGATGTCCTGGAATTTGGTCAGGCCGAAGAGGGCAAGACCCTGAAACTCAGCTCCCGAGAAGTAGGCGGCCTGGGAAAAGCGGGCCAGATTGAAATTCGCCTCCTTGGCATAGATCGCTTCGCCAAAGGAAGAGAGGCCGGAGAAGCTGGCCAGGCCGAACTGGACGGGGCCGGAAAAGACAGCATTGGAAAAGCCGGCGCTGCTAAAGCGGGACTGGTAGAAGTTAGCCCTCCCGGCGACCGCAGCAGCGGAAAAATCCAGGGCACCCGAGAAATCGACGTCTGAGAAGAGAGCATCGCCGAGAAACTGCGCGGCTGCGAAGTAAGTGTAAGAGGCAAAATCTGAGTAATTGAAGTTCGCATCGCCCATGAACCGGGCCTCGTTGAAGAAGGCATCCCTGCCAAACTTTGCATCCTCAAAGCTCACGTTATCTCGAAAGAGGGCGCCGTCGAAGACTGCTGGCTTGTCGAAGGAGGCAGCGGTGAAGCTGACGTTACCGAAGGAGGCGTTGGCAAAGTCTGCCCGGCCCAGAAAGGCGGCATTCTCAAAGCTGGCATTGCCAAAGGTGGTGCCCCAGAAGACGGCGTCCTTCGCGAAGGTGACGCCGTCGAAAGAGGCATTGATAAGGGTAGAGTTAGTAATTGCGAATGAGTTTGACACCCGAACATCGGGCAGGGTTTTGAAATCCAGGTCGCCCAAAACCCGTATACTATCATAATAAACGGGCTCTTTGCCCTCTATTTTTGCATATATCTCCTGGGCAGAGATAACCTGCTCTGCGCCGGAGGTGGATACAACCATCGCCAAAACAGCTATCAATGCAAGAGATCGCCACGGCATCTAGTTGCGCCTTTGCGACTTTTGGGTCATATTCTTTGCGATAATGGAAGGCATCACACGTAGCTATATATCTGCGAATATTCTTTCAGCTCTAGGCATGGAACCTCAAAATCAAGCTACACAGACCCTCACCAAGCAAGGCTACCACCTGGTGGGTGGCGGAGCCGTCAAGCCCTGCATGTGGCTTCGCCGCGCCATGCGGGGCGGCGATCAGTGCTACAAGCACCACTTCTACGGCATATCCAGCCACCGCTGTGTGCAGATGACGCCCACCCTGGAGTGCAACCACCTTTGCCAGCACTGCTGGAGGCCGATAGACGATCCTGTGCCGGGAACTGCACCACTGGAGCCCGAGGCACTTTTGGATGGCATCCTGCTTGGCCAGCAGAAGTTTCTCTCCGGCTACGGCGGAGCCAAGACCACTGATAAGGAGAGGCTGGCTGAGGCGCGCCGGCCTATGCACGTGGCCCTCTCCCTTATGGGCGAGCCCACCCTTTATCCTTACTTAAAGGAGCTTATCGAGCTGATCCGCAAAAAAGGCATGACATCATTTGTGGTGAGCAACGCCACAAATCCAGAGGTCTTGGCCGACCTTCTGCCCACGCAGCTCTACCTCAGCCTCAATGCTCCAAACGAAGAACTGTACCGGCGCGTCTGCCGTCCCAACGGAGAGTTCTGGCCGCGGATTCTGGAGAGCCTGGAGATCATCAAGCAGCACCGCTGCCGAAGCGTGATCCGCATGACGCTGGTGCGCGACTTGAATATGGAAAGGCTGGAGGACTACGCCCGCCTCATCGCGAGGGCCGAGCCGGACTATGTAGAGGTCAAGGCTTACATGCATCTGGGCCGCTCCCGAGACCGTCTGACAAGAGAGGCCATGCCGCAGCACTACGAGATCATGGAATTCGCTCGCACCTTAGGCGAGGCCTTGGGCTACGAATTGGAAGCAGACGTGCCCCTGAGCCGGGTTGCCCTTCTATCCAGCGGGCGTGTAAAGAGATGCCTGATAGATAAGATTTAAAGCGGCAAAACGGAATTAAAGCCGAGAACGATTCATCTCACTCAAAATAAAGATAAATAGGCACGATGGTCACACCCCATTAAAGACAGACTCCTGATTAAAAATCAGTACTACGGCAGACGTTGAATATTCATAAATGCATAAAATATAAATATTTTGGGCAGAGATGTGGCACGCTCAGGATTAGAATACAGGGTTAAGCTAAGGGTGAGCATTTAAGGGATGAGATGCGCCGATCAGTGGGAAAACTATTTTTGTGGGTAGTTGCAACAACACCTTTAGCCTTAATGAGTTAGGGGGAAAAGTGGGCGTAAAGCTCCAGGTGAATCTATGGACTTAAAAATAAAGATCCTGCTGGTGGAGGACAATTTTGAAGACGCCGCCGTAACAAAGCGCGTATTATTGCACAATAAGCTGAATAATGGCCTGGTTATTGCCGCCAGCGGCAAAGAAGCCCTTGCCGCTCTGCAAAATATTACTAAGGCCGATCTGCCCCAGCTAATCTTGCTGGACATCAACCTGCCCGATATCAGCGGCATAGATCTTCTCACCCGCATAAAGAAAGATAAAAATTTAAGCAATATTCCCGTGGTCATTCTTACTGGATCCAATGTGGATCAAGATATTCAGAAGAGCTACGATCTGGGAGCCGACAGCTACCTGGTCAAGCCCATCTCCAATGACGCCTTGATGCTGGTCATCGAGAAGCTATTTTATCCCTGAGGCCAGACGCCTCGCTACATCAAGGTTCCCTCTATCATCCCGGGACGCATCTACCGGCGTTTCCAGGATCATGGCCCGGTCGGCAAGAGCGGGATGACAAAGTATGGCGCGAAAGCCCTCCTCGCCTATCTGCCCCAGGCCAATATGCTCATGCCGATCCAAATGCGATCCTATGGCCCCCTTGCAATCGTTGAGATGAAGGAGCATAAGCCACTCCAGCCCGATGCAATCCTGAAACAGATCCAGCGTCGCCTGCAATGCCCGAGGGGTTCGCAGGTCATATCCTGCGGCATGAAGATGGCAGGTGTCCAGGCACACGCCCAACCGCCCGCGTTCGGCTGGCAGGGATTCTAAGACGGCCGCAATATCAGAAAACGTGCCTCCCATGCTGTTCTTTGTGCCGGCGCTGTTCTCCAGGAGCAAGACGGTATCGCTATCTGACTCAGAAAAGACAGTCTGCAAAGCAGCTACAATCCTCGCGAGCCCTCGCTCCTGTCCCGCGCCCAGGTGACTTCCCAGATGGGTTACAAGATACGGTATGCTTAAAGCCTGGCAGCGCTCCAGCTCCCTGGTGAGAGCCTGTACCGATTTGGCGTAAACCTCTTCGTTTGCTGAGGCAAGGTTGGGCAGATAGGGCATGTGGTCCACCACCAAAGAATGGTCAAACTGCCTTTGCAGGGCAAGAAAGCGCTCCGCAGATTCGCAGGGGATGGTTTTTGAGCTCCATTTGCGAGGATTGGAAGAGAAGATCTGAAATGCATCGCAACCCTTTTCGTGAGCACGAGATACTGCCCTGTCCACGCCGCCCGCCACAGAAACGTGCACGCCCAATCGCACCATATTCAAGACGGTAGTGTGCTTCTCGGATCAAACTTGCCCTGCAACTTGCCAGGGATAAATTGATTATAGGAGATAATAGTTATTAGGGCACAGGGCCCCGAGCAGCGACGCCTATGATGATACAGCATGCTCTGATGCAATATGATGAGCCCTATGAGTTCTGAGGCGCGCAAAAATATTAGCAATTAAGAAAAGTCAAAAGAAGAACGAAAAAAATGCGTCCTGGTTTTGCCGTTCTTTCTGAACCTTAGGCGGCCAATCGAGCTTTTGCCCATAGGCTAATATTATCGATCAGATTCAGTTCTACGATCTTTCGAGTATCATAAAGCATCTCTGCCACCTCATGCATTGTGAAGCTCTTCTTACCGCCCTTCTTATCGACAACCTCGATGACCTCTTGGGGCATGGATTTGCTAATCTTCCGCATCTGTTCTGCCAGAACAGAGCAGGCATTTTTTAGATATTTTATGGAGAAGTCGGATGTAGACTTCCTATCGGTGAGGTTCTTATTGACCTCTTTGATGGACCAGCATGTGGTGAGAATATCTCTATACATCTCGGCACCCTTCCTGAGATTAGGGGCCGGAGAATATTTAAACGCTGTGGAGAGCAAAATAATGAAAATAGAATAAAAAGGTGGGGCTGGTGAGATTCGAACTCACGATCGACGGGTATCTCCGATACTGAAGTGCATACAGCCGGAAATCGGTGGCTGATAACAGCTCATTTCAGTGCTCCAACGGATCATCAACGACCTCCCCGTCGAGAGATCTCAGTAGACCCGTTGCTCATCATTAAATTATACCGCTGGAGCCCATCGCCCTACCTGGCTAGGCCACAGCCCCTGTTGTTTTAAAGCGGGCCGAGAGGGATTTGAACCCCCGACCTAAAGGTTAAGAGCCTTTCGCTCTGCCTGACTAAGCTACCGGCCCGGACTCCTCCAAGGTTGATGCTATATATAAACTTTCGGGTGACCATTTGCCTGAGAGCCCCGGCGCATGCATTTAATAATAAGAGATAAGCAAATTTGCCAAAGAAGTAAATTCGAAAAGTACCGGAAAAAAGAGATGATAGGAGCAGCAAATGCCCCTCAAAACGCATTGATATACCTTTCAATCTCCCAGGGATGGACGTAGGTGTTGTAAGCCTCCCACTCCAAAAGACCCAGGCGCATGATATTCTCAAAAACATGCTCGCCCAAAGCCTCGCGTACGACACTGTCCGCTTCCAGATAATCCAATGCCTCCTTGAGATTGGCGGGCAGGGTCTTGATGCCCAACGCTTTGCGCTCGGCGGGGTTGAGATGATAGACATTCAGATCAACCGGCTCTCCTGGATCGATGCCCCTCTTGATCCCGTCCATGCCTGCTGCCAGGATTACGGCAAAGGTCAGGTAGGGATTGCAGGTCGGATCGGGTGAACGGAACTCCACGCGCGTGGATAGACCCCGACCGGCAGGAATACGAATGAGGGAGGAGCGATTCGGCCCAGACCAGGTGATGTAGACTGGAGCTTCAAAACCCGAGACCAATCGCTTATAAGAGTTGATAAGAGGATTGGCAATAGCGGTTATGGCACAGGCGTGCTCAATCAAGCCACCTACGAAGAACCGGGCCAGATCGCTGATGCCCGTGGCAGTTTCGGAATCGAAGAACGCATTCTCTCCGCCCCTAAATAGCGAGATATTGGCATGCATTCCCGTGCCGGATGCACCGTAAATGGGCTTGGGCATGAAAGTGGCGCGCAGGCCCTCTTTCATGGCGATGGTCTTGGTGACATACTTGAAGGTCACTACCTTGTCGGCATTCTTCAGAGCATCGTCATAAACAAAGTCTATCTCATGCTGACCCTTGGCAACCTCGTGATGAGAGGCTTCAATGGTAAAGCCCATCTCGGTGAGCGCCCGGACGATCTCGCGGCGCACATCCTCGGCCAAGTCCACGGGACCGAGGTCAAAGTAGCCCCCAGAGTCGTGCGGGATGGTAGCACTGCCGCCATTTTGCTTTTCGAAGAGGAAGAACTCCAGCTCCGGGCCGACATTCATCTTAAAGCCCATCTCCTGGGCCTTTTCAAGCTGCAGGCGCAGGACACGGCGGGGATCGCCTTCGAAGGGCTTTCCGTTGGGCAGATGCACATCGCAGATCAGCCGGGCCTCATTAGAGCCGTCCTTGGAGCGCCAGGGCAGGAGGCTGAAAGTGGAAAGGTCTGGTTGCAGGACCATATCCGACTCCTGGATTCTGGCAAACCCCTCAATGGAAGAGCCGTCAAAAGATATGCCGCTCTTCAAGGCTTTTCCTATCTGGGTGGCGGGAATGGCCACGTTCTTCACAATTCCCGATATATCCGTGAACTGTAGCCGGAGGAACTCTACGTTCTTCTCCTGAACGATTTTAAGCACCTGCTCCTGAGAGTACATTGTATTATCATCTCCTGCGCCGTTTTGCGGATCATTCATAAACAGAAATCCGCGAGAGTGAAATCTATTGCCCATATGCCGGGGCGTGATTACATTTACGAATTTGGCTCAACCTGGTGTTTTAAATAACTATCCATGGGAAAGGCTATTCCGGTTTCCTTACCCATTCAATGCAGCAATTCATGTACAGCAATCACGCTTATCTAGGTTATACTATTCATAAGGGATTTGATGTCAGGCAAAAGAGTTTTCGTGGTGGACGCGGGAGGCAGAGGAAATGCCATAGCCCATGCCTTTGCCCGAAGCGGCAGCGTGGAGACGGTATTCGTGGCTCCCGGCAATGCAGGCAGCGAGATGATCGAGAAGTGCCGCCTGGCAACGGTGCAAGGCAAGCCTCCCAAAACCATTCTTGAACTGCTCGCTTTTGCAAAACAGGAAAGGATAGACATGACCTTTGTCGGGCCGGAAGGCTACCTGTCCGATGGTATTGTCAATATATTCCAGGAAGAAGGCCAGAGAATCCTGGGCCCCAAGAAAGAGGCAGCCATCCTGGAGAACAGCAAGTGCACGACCAAAGATCTTCTTAAGAGCCTGCATGTTCCTGTGCCGCCCTGCAAAAATTTCGATGACCCGGCTGCTGCCAGAGAGTACGTCCACCAGTTCTGCTCGGAATATCCCGGCCACGGCCTGGTGATCAAGGCGGACGGTCTGGCCGCAGGAAAGGGCTCCGTGGTTTGCTCCACAGAAGAGGAGGCCCGGTCAACAATCGAGCGCATCATGGTCAGCCCCAAGCTCTTTGGTAAGGCGGGAGAGAGAATCGAGATCGAAAAGCAGCTGGAAGGACGCGAGCTGATGTTCTTTGCCCTTAGTGACGGCAGGACGGTTCAGCCGTTGGAGTCGGCTTTAGACTACAAGCAGGCTTTTTCCGCAGACGAGGCTGTTGCCGTCCGGCTCTTCAATAAGCTCTCCAATAACCCCAATTTAGAGAACAATCCCAACACAGGCGGCATGGGCGGATTCTCGCCCCACCCCTGGCTGGACGAGGAGCTGACTGAGAAGATAATGAATAAAATTGCCCTGCCCACGGTGCATGGCTTTCATGAGGCCACAGGGCACGAATATGTGGGCGTGATCTACTTCGGACTGATGATCTCGGAAGAAAGGGAGCCCTTCGTGCTGGAGATCAATGTGCGCCTGGGTGATCCGGAGACGCAGGTCATTCTGCCCCGCCTGGAAACAGACTTCTTCCTGCTTTCTGAGGCCTTGCTGGACAGAAAGCTCGCCTCGGTGCCGCTGCAGTGGTCGCGTGACTATTGCCTGGGGATATGCGCCACCTCTGGAAGGGCTATCAAGCCCCACTCCTCCGGCGGAGGCGAGGAGCGGCCCGGCTATCCGGGAGAGCATTACACCAACATGCCCCTCACCGGCCTGGAGAAGGTGGACCCTGCGGTTCTGGTCTACCACAACGGCACGGCCTTTGGCCAGGATGCCACGGGCAAGAGAAGGCTGTTTACCACGGGCGGCCGGGTGTTGACCCTGGTCGCGCGCGGCAAAAGCCTGGCCGAGGCCAGGATCAAGGCCTATGATAACATCAAGCGCATCCGTTTCAATGGAATACGCTACCGAAAGGACATCGGCCTGGGATATAACTGAAAGGAAAAAACAGGAGCTACAGCTACTATGATAATATTCGGCCTGGAAGGAACGGCCTGGAACCTTAGCGCCGCCCTGGTGGACGAGCAGGGTGTGATCTACGAGAAGAGCGCCACCTACACCCCGGCCAAAGGCGGCATCCACCCTCGCGAGGCGGCGCAGCATCATGCGGAATATATGGCCAAGGTAGTGGGAGAGGTGCTGGCCCACTCTCGCCAGCAGGGCTTAAAAATCGATGCCGTCGCCTTCTCCCAGGGTCCGGGACTGGGGCCGTGCCTGCGCACCGTGGCTACCGCGGCGCGCACGCTCTCCCTGCGCTTTGCCGTACCACTGGTGGGCGTCAATCACTGCGTGGCGCACATTGAAGTGGGCAAATGGCAATCTGGGGCGCATGACCCTGCGGTCATTTACGTGAGCGGGGCCAACTCGCAAGTTTTGGCGCTGCGCCAGGGCCACTATCGAATTTTCGGCGAGACCCTGGACATCAGCGTGGGAAATGCCATCGACAAGTTCGCCCGCTCCGTGGGACTTGCCCATCCGGGCGGGCCCAAGGTGGAGGAGCTGGCCCGCGAATCGAAGCAGTACATCCCCCTGCCCTACACTGTAAAAGGCATGGACCTCTCCTTCTCCGGCCTGTCCACGGCGGCCACAGAGGCGGCCAAGAAGTACGATCTGAATGATGTCTGCTACAGCCTGCAAGAGACGGCCTTCGCCATGCTGGTGGAGGTCACGGAGCGGGCCATGGCCCATGCCGAGAAGAGGGAAGCCATGCTGGTGGGGGGCGTAGGAGCCAACAAGCGCCTGGGCGAGATGCTCAACATCATGTGCGAGGAGAGAGGGGCGAGGTTCTTCTTGCCGCCGCGCCAGTTCATGGGTGACAACGGCAGCATGATTGCCTACACCGGGCTGATCATGCTCAAGAGCGGGGCGACAACGCCGCTCGCGGAGTCGAAAGTGCGGCCGGGCTATAGGACGGACGATGTGACGGTGACGTGGGCCTAGCCGACCAGAATCAAATCGTAACACTTTAAAAAAGGTTCCGCGTTCCTGTTAAAAAAAAAATAAGGGCCTATTTTACGCCTTATACGTACTTGGGCCTTGTTTGATGGAACTTAGGTATGACCATATTGCAGGAGCTACACAAATAGATACAAATGTTCCTGTGAGCAAACCCACAAATATTGCTAATGAGAACATCTGGAGTGGTTCTGCCCCGAAAAAGTATAGACATGCAGAACCGATTACGACAATGCTCACTGTGTAGATGGAACGAGTGAACACTTGCTTTATGCTTTGGTTCATGGTGTCTGCCGGGTTCTCCCCGTTGGCCAGTATTGTGTTTTCCCGTATGCGATCGAATACGACTACAACTTCATTGGCGGCATATCCTATGATGGTAAGCATTGCCGCGATGAAGGTGACGTCGATTTCTAGTTTGAAGACGGAGAAGACACAAAGAACGAATAGCCCCACAAAAATGATTCCTATGGTTGCGGCGGTGGCCATCCTCCAATTGAATCTGAGTGCAATGAAGATGAACATTGCTCCTAATGAGAGTAGTATCGCGATTATCGCTTTGATTGCGAGTTGTTGTGCAACGCTTGGATCGGAGGTGTTCTCTACATATGCTACGCCTCCACCGTATTCATTCTTGAAAGCATCGACCACCGTTGCAACTTGTTCATGAGTCAATACATCGTCGAAACGAGCCGCAATTTGGTTTGAATTCTTACCTCCGACTGCCACGGTTGCGGGAGGAATTCCGGCGTCTTCCATGACGGATGTAGCATGCTCCTGGTCGATTGAAGTTGGGAGTGTCACGTCGAGGGCGGTTCCTGCTTTGAAATCAATATCGTAGTTGAATGGTGAGAATGCGATGCTCCCAATGCCAACAATCAATACTAGCGAGGCGGCGAGCAGGAATATGTTCCGGTTTTTCTGGATGTCCAGTCCCATTGGCAGATCGGGGCTTTTGATTATTCTCTTATCCTCAATTTCAATTGTATTGTATTTGTGAAGGAAGAAGAGGTTCATTAAAAGCCGTGCCAGGAAGACGTTGCTAATGAAACTGACAAGTATGCTTAATGTCATGGTCAGAGCAAAACCTCTGATGGGACCAATTCCCATGGCGAAGAGGACAATTGTTCCGATTATGATGGTGACGTTAGAATCAAATATTGTGCGCAGTGAAGAAGCATAGCTGTCTTTTAGGGCTTGGGTTGGTAATGAGTCTGCTCTGAATTCTTCTTTTATTCTCTCGAAGAAGATTATGTTTGATCCTGCTGCTACTCCTACTCCCAAAACAAACGCGACAATTGCAGCCAAAGACAGAGTCGCATGAAGTAGATTGAATGCGAGTAATAACAACCACAGGTAGACGATAAGCGTGAATATCGCGATGAATCCTTTTATTCTGTAGAGAAGAATGAGGAGAACAAAAGTGATGCTTAATGCGACAATTCCTGCGAATACCGTATCATGAAGATCGCTCGCGCCCAGAACGCCCCCGACTGTTTGCGAGTATTGCTCGGTTATTTTTACGGGAATGTTGTTTGATTTGTTGAGCACACTTCGTATTTCATCGCCGTTAGTTATACCTGCGAGCAATACACGTATCTGGTCTGTGCCCTCGATACGAACTTCTGGCTCGCTGATTCCTAATGTGTTGGCCTGGGATTCAAGTGCTTGAGCTTCCTGTAGTAGAAGTGACTTGTCTAATACCTTTGAATTTAGTGACTCTACCTTGTAAAGTATTTCGTATCCACCTTTGAACTCCAGACCGATCCTTGTATTTTGCACGAGTGATGGGCCGGTGAATGTGATTGCTATTGCGATTATGGCAACTATCAATACGCCCGCCCATAGATGAGAGAAATTCTTCATGTGATTAATCAACTTACACTTCAATAAAACACCTCCAACATTAATCCGATGATAGAAAAAATAATGGTTGCAGTGCTGCTCCGATCAATCAAGCGTCATTGGATGAATCGGGTTCGTTTCCTTGATCCTCGGAAGTACTGACTACCATTCCATTTACATTAAGCAAAGAAACTTCATCATCCGCTTTGGTGAGCAGTGAATTTGTAGCGTAGATGTCTGTATTGCTATCTTTTCCGGTTCCTGCGTGAACCTTGACTGTAGCATTTGCGTCTAGCACGAACTTTTGGAAGGTAAATACCGTCTTATTCTGTACCTCAAGCTTCCAGCCAGTTAGGTCTTGTCCTGAAGTCTCATTGTTTTTTAGTTCAACATACTGGTTTGTCGTGCTAAAAGTTACGCGGTCAATGATGACATTGTCCTCACCCGTTTCGTTATTCTCGAAGGCTTCCTTCTCGTTAGTATCAGCTTCGTCAGCCACATTTGGATTTGATCCCGCAGTAGCTACATTCACTACATTCGACTGCATCATCTTATCAGCCGTTGTGACATTTTCCCCAAAGGCAACTCCAATCGAGAGCGCCATAAGCATGGTGACAAGCACCAATCCATATTTCATAGATCTCTTCATATAGACACCTTATGTGTAATTCGTTTATCCGGAGCACTACCAGATTCGAGGGAGGCGGATCTGGAGGGATGCGAATTACTACTAATAGACTTGCCCTGTTTCATATATGGCCTTTGTGACACAAATTGTAAATTATAGTACAAAGTGTACATTATAGAACAAAATATTAACCATTATCTTTCGAGATACAGCTCTAAAACATTGTCAACAAAGGAATCCCAAAAGGATTTTTTATACGTCAGCAAAAGCTTAACAATGCTTTCTTCGTTGTCTATATGATATATCTTCACTCGGCCAATTTTTTTATGAGATATTACCCCACGTTCCTCTAAAATATTGATGTATTTCGAGGTAGTTGATGGATTCATCAATAATTTTTCTGCTATTTCTGATGACGTAGGCTCGTGAGATCCTATTATGGCGAGGATTATGTCTCTAAAACGCTTCTGTTGAAGTAAAGGAGTTAGCTTTTTTTCCTGAGGATTAAGCTTACCAGAAGCAAAATATATTTTTAGATTATCTTCCTTTTGGCTTGTTATTAATCCTTTAGTTTCAAGATAATCGAGGTGATACCTTAATGTACTTAGATGAATATTAATATCTCTTGAGATTTTTCTCAGATGGACACCCGGATTATCTAAGATATAGTCGAAGATTAGCCTTCGATTCTCAAGGGTGACATCATCTTGCATATGATTTTATGACTTCCTGCTTAAGGAATAGGCGATTAGACTGATTATCATGATATCCAATACAGCCGCAACTGCCCACCATATTTCATCTACGTAATTAGGCATGAAGAGTTTCATTGCCAAAATTAGCGCTTTGATAAAGAAAAGCAAAAATGCCAGGGTCGTTATTAGTAGTTTCGGGCTTCTTACTCGGCTATAGCTTATGGAAAATATCACAAGTGGAATTAAAGATACCGCGGCCACAATGAGCCAGAGGATCAGTTCCGTTTGCTCATGTGGTTCAAAACCGACATCTATATCACTTGGAACCAACGATGCTGATGCTGCCAGAAGCCAAGGTATCACGTTATTTCCGTCCCGCTTTAGTTATTAGGTACTATTTTCTGTCTTTATAGCTGTTCTGACACAAACTATAAACTCGGACTCACGAAGCCGCGTAGCTGAAAGAGACCGCGGGATCGGTCAGCCCGAATCCCTGCACGTCCAGCACAATTGAGCCGTTGTGGGCGGTGGAGAGAAGCTCCAGTCCCTCTGTGCAGTTGATCTCCTGGAAGGCAAAGCCTCCCGAGACGAAGAAAACGGCATGATACTCATCAAAGTCGCCGCGGGCGGGAAACGACAGCCTCCAGCCATTGCCGTCTTTCTTGACCAGAGAATCGCAAACCGCGTAAAGCTGGCCGTTATCCTCGTAGATTTTGTCGGAGTCGTTCAGGAAGGCCAGGCCGGATATATCGTCCACGTTGCCCACGACCAGCGCTTTCCCAGGGGTGCCATCCACATAGACATTCAAAAAGAGCTGCCCGCCCTGGCCCAGGGCCGCTGGCGAAAAGAGGAGAAGCAACGCCATAGCCATCTTTAGGGATGCCATCAATGTGCCTCCAAAAGGTCGAGATGACTGGAAGCTATCGACTCATCTCCTCATCATCATTTTTTGGCCATGGCGGGGTGGCTCCATGTCAAGCAGGAGAGAGTACCTGGCTGCAAGCGGGTCCTGCTCGATACGAAGCTCACCCTTTCCGATCATGCCCCCGTCGGAGGGAGAGATGATCATAGAGATGCTGCCCAGGATCGACGTATCATTGGCGGTAGATAGCGGGCCCAAATCAGCAAGATCGGCCTTCAGGGCGGTCGAATTATTGCCGGAGGCAGATACGGCTATGTTGATGAGAGGATAGATGCTGCGGTCCAGAATCATGCTGCCGCGATTAGTCTTCTCGCCTTCTTTAGCCCGGATGTCATCCCTGATCTCCTCCAGGCTCTTGTTGGAGGCCAGGAGACCTTTGATCTGGCAGGGCTCTAAAGGCATGATGGCCTCAACCTTCAGCCGGAGGAGATGGGACTCATTGCCTAATATTGCAAAACCATGGCCGCTAAACAGGACCTCCACGGGAACGCCCATGGGAAAGCCTGCATTTTGGGGCGGCATCATCCCCCCATCCTGAGCACACATCCCTTCACGGGGCTCACCCATATTCTGGCCCTCATTGGGCTCGGCTAGAGACATGCCGGACAGACCGATAAATAGCAAACTCGCCAGCCCTATACACAAAACTCTTCTGCAAATATCAATCATCAAAATTCGCCTGCCAAAACGGCCCAACATCTTTCCAGGAATTCACAATTCTTTAGTTATAAGTCTATTTCCAGGGCAAATATTCGCGGTTCCAATACAGTAGTACTAATAATGAGAAGACGAGCCGGCAGCTCTAAGGTCGGCCGTCTTTTTTTGGCTGGGAGGGGACCCAACAACATCAATTTCTCAAATAGAGATGGGCAAAAAGCCCAACCACCATTAAAGCCTGATTAAATCAATTCTTGATATGGCGTTTGGAGCCCAAACCCTCCAAGATCTCCGCTATTTGCCTCATATTCTTATTCTCTTCCTTGAGTTGGTTCAGGGTCAGGTTGTCTCTCTCCGCCGCCTTCTTGTCCTGAAGCTGCTTGATCTGGTTAAGGGTCATATTTTCCATTTCCTGCATCTTCTTCTCGGAGAGATCTTTGATCTGATTGACCGTCATGTTGCCCAAATCATCTACAGTCAGATCATCTATAAGCAGCATAATTGGAGAGGCTCCTCTCATGCCCATGGAGGCTTTGTCGCACCCACCACATTTGTCATTCTGGCCGCACATTGCGCCGCCCATGCGCTCGGACATATCATCCTTCTGGCCGTCTCTCTTCCTATTGTCGCCCATGCCCATTTCCCCCATGCCTTTTCCTTTCATGCCGAGGGATTCATTGGCGTTCTTTCCCCATTGACTGCAGTTTCGTCCTGGCTCTTTAGCCTGGCAAACGGTCGTATTATTCCAGGCCTGATGCTGCATCTCCTTCAGCTCGCCTAGAGTCATATTGCCCATCTCTTCTGCTGTCAGATTATTCATGGGGGCAAACATTCCATCATGTCCCTGCCGACCAGGGCCGTTATCCATTGGCATTGAAAGAGCCGGTGCCGCCAAAAGGCAGACCGCAGCCAGAGCGATCAAAGCGATCTTTCCCGATATTTCCGTAAATTTCATCTGTAATCAAACCTCGAATTCGTTATAATCAACAATCATTTCCCACTCATCTTACCCGTTCGTCAAACTGAAGCTGCCATAAGCTTCGTCGTCTGACAAGACAACATACTCCGGAACGATAGAAAAGGTAAGAGCCGAACGAACGGTTAAAATGAGCTGGTCCCCTCTGCAGGCCGGATAAAAAATGTTCACAAACGTTCCTTTTTTGATAAAAACCAATCAGAAAGTTCTATTATATTGGTTCGTCCCCATTCCTTCTTGCTTACGAGTTTTCTGCGCTCTAAAGAGATCAAAATTCCGGTTAAGGACGATTTAGGCGTTCCTGTATCATACCGGATATCCGCCTGAGTCATTCTGCCTCCATGATCAATTAATGTGCTCATTACGGCCCGCTCTCGAGCGGTGAGGGTCTGCATGACCGCATCCATCTCAGAGCTGACCACGATAACGTTTTTCACGGACGGCTCCAGAGGCAGCCGGCTCGCTGTCGGTGTTTCCCGGGTTGTCGCAGATTCTAGCTCGTCTGCCTGACGGGGCGAGGGATCGATGCGGCCGGGCTCATTCGCGAGGGCTGTTTGTGATGCCTCGGACAGAAATACACCATCAGAATCCACCTCGAACGAAGGCAAGGCCTCTATGGCAGCGCACGACGTGTCCGGCGGCCCCGCCATATCGGGCTTCTCGGGCAGCGGAGCTATCGTGGTATCTTTTGCCAACTCAATTGAGCCGCGCCTCTTTCTCTGCAAGAAGACGGCAAAGCCAAAGCCCGCCACCAGGAGAGCGGCGGCAATGAGAAGCATGATCAGAGCCGCACCCTCGCCCGGATAGCCCGGCGGAAGGGGCGGTAGGCTGCTGCCGTTGGCAGCCAGAGGCTGCTGATACTGGATGGTGATGCGAGGATCGGAAACCTCATAGCCCTGCACATCCGCCACCAGGGACTCATTAGACGCAGAGAGCAGATATCCCAGACCATGCGAGGCGTTGATCTCCCCCAGGCTGGTCTCGCTGGGCAGGTAGAATGTGACACGATAATCATCAAAGCTGCCTTTGGCATCAAAGCTCAAAGTCCAGAGATCGCCCACCTTTGCCGTCAGATCGTCCGTGAGGGCATAGAGCTGATGAGAATCGTTCTCGAACCGGAACTGTGAGTTTGCGAGGAAGGCTAGACCGCTAACGTCCTCGGCATAGCCGGTGACCAATGCTTTGCCGGCGTTATCCAGGTAGACATTGAGGATCAGACTCTGCCCAACGGTGACGTTGGATTCCTGGGCATGAGCCGACATAGCAAGAAGAGCAGCTACAAAAAATAATGTTACTGCCCTATTCCAGTGCACAATCCCGCTCCGCTTGCCGCTGCCCTTCATAACAAATATCGTCTTTTAGCCTGAATCTATTTAAATAACACTCAAAATTATTCGCCGCGACGCCATTCCCTTCACCAGGCCCGGCTGGCCACCGGCATCCTCCAGCCGCTGCCAAAGGCCCGATCCGTCACTTTCAGTCCCGGCGCTGCCTGCCGTCTCTTGAATTCGGCACTCTTCACCAGACAGAGCACTCTTTCCACCATCGCTTTTTCAAATCCCTGGGCAAAGAGCTCCTCTTTTGACTGGTGCCTCTCGATATATCTTTCCAGAATGTCATCCAGCACCTCGTAGGGAGGCAGGCTGTCCTGGTCGGTCTGATCGAAGCGAAGCTCCGCGGTGGGCGCTTTATGCAGAACCGCATCAGGGATGATCTCACTACCCCTGCCATTCAGCCACTTCGCCAGCCGGTAGACTGCAGTCTTGGGAACATCGGAGATGACGGCCAGACCCCCGGACATGTCGCCGTAGATGGTGCAGTAGCCCACTGCCAACTCCGACTTGTTTCCCGTGGTGAGAAGCACCAGGCGAAACTTGTTGGAGAGGGCCATGAGAAGGTTGCCGCGAATGCGGGCCTGGATGTTCTCCTCAGTCACGTCCTTTGGCTGATCCAGGAAGGGCTTTGCCAGCTCCCGGTCAAAGGAGTTCATGATATCGGTGATGTTCAGGGTAAGCGTCTTTATCCCCAGGTTTTGCGCGAGAGCCATCGCGTCCTGCACGCTCTCTGGGCTGGTGTACGGGGAGGGCATGAGCACTCCCAGGACGTTTTGTGGGCCGAGAGCAGAAACGGCTATGGCAGCGACGAGGCTTGAGTCTATGCCTCCGGAAAGGCCCAGAAGAACTTCGGAAAAGCCGCACTTTCGAACGTAGTCGCGCGTGCCCAAAACTAGAGCCCGCCAGATCTCGGACTCGGGTGTGAAATCGTCCTCTGCGATCGCTGCTGCCCTGTCGGCCTGGTTCGCCATATCCGCTACTATCAGGTCCTCCTCGAAGCCCCGCGCCCGGGCCACCAGGCGACCGTTGCCATCGAAGGCACAGCTTCGGCCATCGAAGACCAAGTCGTCGTTGCCGCCCACCTGGTTGACGTAGAAGAAGGGGACGCGGTACTTTTTGGCCAGGTCGGAGAGCATGGCCTCGCGGTGTTTTTGCTTACCGGCTGTGAAGGGCGAAGCGGAGAGGTTGATAATGGCCTTCGCTCCCGCCGCCACCATTTCCTGCACCGGATCGGTGTGGTAGCGCCGATGCCGCCATTGGTCGCGATCGTTCCAGATATCCTCGCAGATGGAGATGCCGAGGACCGTCGTATCGAGCTCCAGGAGCTCTGATTCAGCCGTCGGCTCAAAGTAACGGTCCTCGTCAAAAACATCGTAGGTGGGAAGCAGCGTCTTTTTAAAGGTCCTCTCCACTTTGCCCCCCCGTAAGAGGGCCGCGGAGTTGAAGAGGGGACGGCCCGCCTCGCCTGGGTTGGGCTCGGCCAGGCCCACCAGGATAGGCGGCAGATCGGCCAGCTCCTGGGCCAGGAAGCGCAGGGCTGACCAACTGCGCTCTACAAAATCGGCATTGAGGAGCAGATCGCGGGGCGGGTAGCCCAGGAGTGCCAGCTCGGAGGTGACGGCCAAATCTGCATCAGCGGCGCGGCGAGCTGCGCCTGCGATGAGGGCACTGTTGCCCGGGAGATCTCCGACGGTGGGATTGAGCTGCAAGAGGGCGATTTTCATAGAAGTGCTGGGATGAATGTCTGGGCGGCATTAATCACTTTCGTTTCCTTTTGCAGGCGAGCGAAAAGATCTCCGCCAATTTATTATTATAATGATTGTAGTAGTATAATTGTAGTTATACAAGTAATTTTCCAGTTGTTAGTTAGTCGCTCTGTGCGTTCTCTGTGGTTGAAACGTCGTTAGCCGCTGGTAATAGCAAACGGCTGACGATACTACCACCACAGAGACACAGAGCACACGGAGGACTCACAGAGGACGCGATTATTCTATTACCCATTCGAAACAGCGAGGAACCAAAAAAGATAATGGGAGCTACTGGATTAATGTCTTCTGTAGAGCATCCCGAATGATGCGACAATGATGCCAAACATGGCCAGGGCGGCTTCAAATCCCGGCTGTGCTTGGGGGGCGCTGGCCGCAGATTCGTTCTTGGCGTCTTCAGCTTTTGCTTCCAGACCTGTCCGGTTCCTTTCGCCGCCTACTTTACCTCGGGATTGGCTAGGCCGGTCCCAGGTTCATGGATGCCTTGAGGAGCCATTGTCTTGTTCTCCTGGTTGGCCTGCATCATGCCCTGACCGGATGTGGCCGAGTAGAAGAGGCTGGAAGCTGCGCCGCCTGCGGTGAATAATGTTAAATCCCTTCAAGGCATATAGGGTCTTGACATGTTTGCTGAGTACATTATGGCGGCACTATCCAAAGCCATTTATAAAATCCTGGATAACGGCGAGTATGTTGCTACCGTCCCTGGTCTGCAAGGTGTTTGGGCTACAGGCAAGACTATCGAAGGAGCACGTACCGAGCTTGTAGAGGTTATTGAAGGTTGGATAGCATTACGCTTGAGATTGGGGTTGCCAATTCCATCGATGGATATATGGTAACCGCACGCATACCAAACCCTCATCATGGTGAGGAGATAGATCCCTCTCTGCTGGACACTGTTTTAGATGAAGCTGGGATCAGTCGCGAGGAATGGTTCTCAGTAGCTTGATTTCTTCTCAACTGTCTTCCTGAATTAAACCGCAGAGGCGCAGAGCGCACAGAGGACGAACGAACGGAGACGACTATTGCTCAGAAGCAAATATGCAATTATTTTCAAGTGCTGGTAATAAGCCAAATTTCACGTCTCTCTGAACTCTGCGTCTCTGCGGTTAATATTCGTAGGTGAATAATTATGCCCTGAGGATTTACGGGATTAAATCATATTTGCAGCATTTTCATTATCCTCCGCCCAGAATTATCGTCTTGCCGACCGCGATGGCGAACATGATGATCAGCACCATGCCCAAAAGCCTCTCCAAAATGAAGAGGGCTTTGGATATCTGCACATCGCGCCACGGTCTTCCGGAAGCGATTCTGTATTCGGGCGGATCGAAGACCAATTTCCCTCCCGAGAGGAAGGTCATGGCGCTAAAAGCCGCAGCCTCCAGCAAGCTGAAGCGGTTTGCCTCCTCTGCCGGCTCGCCTTCCCGAACGGGCAGTATGCCCTGCCGCCACCAGAAGAGCGCGGCGAAGAATGCCATGATGAGGATATTGAGTTCTGAGCGCCCTGGACCTAGAGATCCCGGCCCGGCGTAAGATCGCAGCCCGTGCAGCGGTAGCAGCCCGTCAGGGCAGCAGCCCCGTCCAGACCGTTCTTCTCCAGCGCCGCCTTCAGGTAGTGCGCATTGTCCAGCAGCCTCTCCGCCGAAGGCCGCTCCATCCACGTCTCCCCGGCCCGTAGTGGGTGAGGAAAGACGGCCCGCAAGACCGGGATGACGCCCCACTCTGTCAACTCGTCGATGCTGCGGCGCAAGGTTTCATCGGACTCGCCCAGGCCCACGATAATATTAGTAAAGACCCGGTTCTTGCCAAAAATGGCCACGGCCTCCTGCAGAGCATCCATGATCTCCGGTCGGGATATGCCCGGACAGACCTGCAAAAACAGATCCGGGTCCACGCACTCCAGATTGTACTTGACCTCGTCTGCACCGGCGTCTTTGAGAATCTGATTTACGCCGGGAAAGGGACTGATAGAGACGCCCACGGGGACGCCAAAGCGTTTTAGATCCCTGACGATCCCGGCCACTCGCTCCGCCTCATGCCGCGGCGAGACCTCCACGCCGCTGGTCAGGGAGATGGCCCGCAGGCTGCCCGTTCGGGCCGCTTCCTCTACCATCTGCAAGACCGTCTGACTGGACTTTATGCCGCCTGCCAATTTAGGCACGGCGCAAAACTTGCAGTCATAGATGCAGCGCTCCGAGACGGTGATGTAAGCCTGCTCCGGGCAGTGCAGGAGGGGCTCCGCCAGCCGACCGCGAGCGATCTCTCTGCCGTCCATCATAATGGCCACGCCCGCCTCGCGGCTCTCCAGGCGCAGGGGCGAGCTTTCTGCCACAGAGAGGCGAACCAGGTGCGGCCCGGACTGGAAAAAGACGGACTGGCCGCCCGCGCCCGGCCCCGCCGTGGAGGCCCGCCCGCCCGCGTGGGGCTTTGCCACCTGCACGGTTCCCACGGAAAGGAGTTGGGCCTTGGTCTCAAGATCCATGACCACTCATTCGAACTCTTGCCTTAAAGCCATAGTCCTTGCGGCAAAAAAAAAGGTTCTTCACTATTTCGTATTGGTGGACCTTATGACACCGTCACTACATTGCTCTGGGCCAGGAGCGGCCGGTTGATGTCATCCTGGAACATGCGGAAGTCGTACTGGCCGGGCGCAGCAGGAAGCCGCCTGACCATGGTGCCGCAGCTTCGCCCACCTGTAGATATTTTTCCCAAGTCAAACCTGTCCGGCCGGGTCATGCCATACATGCCGATCACGCTGGCAGGGGCCGCGCCCCAGAAGGTGATAGTAACCAATCCACCCGGAGCTACCTGGGAGGGCTCTGCAATCACCTTATGGCCGGCATTCGGCTTCACCTCAACGGCATTGCTCGAGGCCAGAGGAAGATTTGCCCCGCCTGCAAACATCTTGAATAGATAGCTGCCCGCATCTGGTGCGGAGAATGTGGCGTTTCCCCTATCTCGGCTACCTAGCGTCTGCCGCACGGCAGCATTCGAGGAGCCTTCTTTGTACATGCCGATCCAGTCATCCTTCCTGCCCAAAGCCCCC
The DNA here is from genome assembly GCA_025361645.1 of Methanothrix sp. GTDB lineage: Archaea > Halobacteriota > Methanosarcinia > Methanotrichales > Methanotrichaceae > Methanothrix. Next base: position 3,970 of record JANYKI010000064.1, on the reverse strand, counting down.
CGGAAGGTGACGATGATCTTCTCGCAAGTGTACACCGTCGCCGGGCTTGCAGAAAGCACTGGCACAGTCACATTGAAGGGCAGGGACAGAACCTTTGTGCCGTTCCGATCGCGCATGGCCAGCAGATAGGAGCCCTCCTCTTCTGGGGCAGTGAGCCAGGCATCTCCCGATTTATTCTGCCCTAAATAGAGATCTTCTTGCCCATTCTGGCCCGAGGCCGCAGCTCGCCCCACCCAAACCTCCGCTCCCACGGGTGCTGTGAAGTTCAAATCCATCCTGCCGCCAGGAAGATAGCTCTTGCCGGAAAGCTGCAGAGCCGCTCCTCCTGGACCCGTGGATCGACCGATGACAGGGACCGGAGTAGCCTTTGGGTAGCGGTCCACGCTGGGGCCCCCGGGGACCGACATCTCAGCGTCGCAAATCTTGATGCCCTTGCAGCCTTCGGCAGGATCATTGAAATCGCTGTAATTGTTGCCCACTTTACCGTTATCCCAGTTGTTGAGGCTATCATCGCGGGCATTTTTCTTGTTGGAGAGATTGTTCAGATAAATGGAATTATTGGTGGAGACGCTCTCCTGTGAGGGCATGCTGTTATAGGATATGACCACGCCCTTTCCCTTGGACTGCACATCTTTGCCCGTGCCAAGGTATGAAAGATAGATGCCTTTTTCGTTTCCTACAAAATCGTTCCTCTGCACGATGTTGTCGCGGCTGCTATCCAGAACCAGTGCACTGTCGCTTCCTGCTACATAATTTCCGTCTATGAGATTGGCGTTGCTTTCCTCTAAATTGATGGCATCAAATCTGTTCTGCAAGAACGTATTTCCCAGAATCACGTTTTCCCGGCTGCCAACCAGCTTGCAGCCGTTGCGGTTATCGCTTACCTTATTTTTTTCCAGCCGATTGAAACTGGCGTTCTCCAGCAAAAGCCCCTCGTTGCCGTTTCCCTGAACAACATTGCCAAAGACGGTGTTGTTGCTGCACTTCTTAAGGAGAATCCCCGCATTACCGCTGCCGCTGGCCATATTGTAACGGATGATATTGTCATTGGAGAGCACCAATATGCCGGCATCTCCCGTCCAGCCGCTTGTGCTCTTGGCCCATAAGCCTTCCAAAATAACCCCGTTTGCCTTGATGGTTATGGCCGGGCCGTTTTCCGATTCCACGCGAGGCAGGTCCACCCCGGAGCTTATGCCTTTGAGGATAAGCGATCGGTCGATGACCAGACTCTCTGGGTAGGTGCCACCGGAAACCTCAATTGTCTCTCCCGGTGGGGCGGCATCTATGGCCGCCTGGATTCGCTCACCAGGCTTGACAAAGACGACTGCATTCGCGCAATTGGCCAACAGGATGAACGCAAACATTACGACTAGGAACCTATGCGGCTTTTCTGACGTGCACTTCATACGAACCTTATAACTTACTCGGCGGTATAAAATGCCATTCCTTGCCATCCCATTAGAGTGTTTTTTAAAGAGGAAATGCACAACCTTGACAAGCAATGGTCATCAGTGGAATACTCAGCTAAAAAGGAAATGTTATGGAAATAAGCGAATTGCTGCTCTACTTTGTGTATGCCTTTACCACGATATTCATCATAGTCAACCCCATCGAGGCCACACTGGTCTATGTCACCCTCACTACCACTCTGAACTCAAAAGAGAGGAGGCACATCTACAGGCGCACCACTCTGGTTGCCTTCGCCATTGCCATTCTTTTCTCACTGGCCGGGGACGCAGTTTTGCGCATCTTCGGCATCACCGTGGACAGCTTGCGCGTGGCCGGTGGCATACTGCTTTTCCTGGTGGCCATAGACATGCTGCAGGGCATACGCCGGCAAAACAAGGTCACTGAGGCGGAGCTTCTGGATGCGAATCAGCGAGAGGACGTCTCCATATTTCCTCTGGCCATACCGTTGCTCACAGGTCCCGGGGCCATAACCACCGTGGTGGTTTTGATGGGCGCGGCAGACAGCCTGACGAAAAAGGGCCTGGTGCTGTTGGCCATCAGTCTGACATTCTTGGCCACATTCTTCATCCTCAAATTCTCGCAGTACATAGATAAGGCCCTGGGAATTACAGGGATAATGGTCATGACCAGGATTATGGGGCTGATTTTAGGAGGAGTGGCCGTGAGCTTTGTGGCTACCGGGGTCTGGAACTTATACCGGGCATTGGCAGGAGCATGATGATGGATAAAGAATCATTTCTGCAGTGGTTTTCTAGCGAAATTCCCGAAACTCTTTTCCCTCAGATTGCCGCCCAGGTCCTTTTCCGTTGCGAGAATTGCGGGGAATGCTGCCGGGAGGAAGGCTACGCGCTGGTTGATGAGGCGGATCTGCAAGAGATGGCCTCTAGTCAGGGCATTAGCCCATCCGAGGCGAAGACCAGGTTTACGGATCCTGACCCGGAAAAAAATCCTGGATGCAGGATCCTAAAGACCATCGGGCCGGATAGAAGCTGCTGCCTTTTTGATGTGTTGGCAAAAAGGTGCATGATCTACAGCCATAGGCCCCGCATCTGCCGGACATTTCCCATGCTCGATCTCGATACAAAGGGTGAGGAATTGATATGCTTCTACTCTGACTGCCTGGGGACGGCAAAATTCGTAAAAATGCTGCGGGAAAAGAGGGGCGATCCAGAGGTTCAAAAGGACATAGAGAGCCTCACCAGGCAGGAGGAGAGGATGCAAGCCCTACAGATATTGCTATTTGTGTGGCTGCGCCGCATGATGGGGAAAAAGGAGGAAGCAGAGTTCATCTGTAGCATCACTGGGGTCAGTTTCCCTCCAGAGGAGAACGCCTTTCAGAGAGATTGCCTGGCCTACTTCCTGATGACCATAACAACGGACGCACTGGATGGATATCAGTACGAGGGGTAATGCAGGCAACGATTCATAGTGTTTAAAGTGGTACGAACCCATATTCTTTGGCAATTTTCTGACCCTTGGGCCCTACCATGAAATCTATAAAGGCCTGGGCTCCCGGTTTGACCTCGCCATAGGTATAGAAGTATAGTTCGCGAGCAAGCTCATAGCTAGCATTCTTGATGGTCTCCGTCGTCGGCTTAACACCGTCTAAGGTGATCACGCCCACTGAACCCTCTTCTGAATAGCTAAACCCAAGATATCCTATTGCGGTCTTGCTTTCATTTATGAGCCGTTTCATTTCGTCATTGCTATCGGCCACAATACATGTACTTGGCATCTCCGCCGTTTTTCTGCCCAGGATATATTCATTGAAGACATCCCTAGTACCAGATCCATTCTCCCTGGCAACAACCATTATCTGCTCATCAGAGCCGCCCAGATCCTTCCAGTTGTTGATCTCTCCTGAGTAGATCCTCTTAACCCGATCTTTGGTTAGGGAGGTCACACCTGCATCGTAGAGGTCCTTGCTAACGACAATAACTATGCCGTCATGGCCTATCAGTTTCTCCTTGAACTTATCGCCGGAACTGATAATATCCAATTCAGCAACCTTGCTGGAGGCCATCGCTATATCGGATTTGCCCTTCGCGATGTTCTCTATTCCTGCATAAGTACCGCCCCCGGTTACAAGTACTGTGTAGTTCGACTGCCCCCCATTAAACGCCTCTGCGCCGGCCTCAGCCAATGGCAAAACGGTAGTTGATCCTGAGATAAGGACGGTCTCCTTCGCAGTAACCGTAACGGGGCCAACAGTCCCTATGAGCAGAGCAATAAGTAGAACGCAAATAGGCTTTCTCATTTTATCCATCCCGCAAACAGAAATATTTTGAGTATATAATGTTAATAGTAATAGGTTAATATAAATCTCTTTCGGGATACTGTACGCCTTGCTCATGCAATTGGAACATGCTCAATACTATGATTGAGCAATAGTCAGTATCTCAGCTAGCCTCGGCATGGCAAATGATTTTGAATAAATATCGTGCATATATTGAAAGAAGCTCACCCCAAGTTTTCTGCACGTATCCTTAATCGATAAACC
>JANYKI010000124.1 GCA_025361645.1 Methanothrix sp. | reverse complement strand
TTGATGAGATTTGCGCCCCTCCATTATAACGCGTATATGATTATTATTAATATTTTAAATTTTTGGTCAAATATCGCACATTATGATTCATGGAGTATCGGACGAAAAATCGGGTTTTGACTGGGTGGCTGAATAGTTACTATTTTTCAACATCCATCCATAAACTGCTCTGGTTTCTGAAAAAATTTCGAAAAAATATGATCCTGCCGGGCTTTCGACCCGGCAGGATCTCTTCTTTCTCCTAATCCGTGGCCAGAATGTGCCCGATGATCCTGCCGTAAGCTGGCCTCGCTATGAATGTGCCCAGTATCACACCCAGGATGATGATGAGTGCAAATCCGGTGAGCGAGCCAAAGCCCATGACAAGCAATGGCAGCATAGCCACAACCGTTGTAGCGGCAGCTCCCATTATGATCATGAAAGCCTTGGAGAGCCGGGCCAAATAGACCTTGTTGGTTGTGGCGACAACATTGCCTACCCCTGCTTTCTCAGCCGCATCAGCTGCCCTCTCCTTGATGCTGCGCCCGACAGTTGATACCGCCGCCTCGCCGCCTTTCATCAGCTCATCGGTGATGATGACCAGCTGATCCACGCCTGTGCCTATCACCATGATGATGCCGGCCAGGCTTGCCAGATCTAGCTGCCAGCCGGCTACTGCCCAGACGCCCAGCATCATTACGACCTCGAAAAAGGAGGTTGTCACCATAGGCAGGACAATCCTTCTCTCCCGGTAGCGGTAGTAAATCATGCCAGCTACGGCCATGAGAGCAATCAGCCCGGCTATGACCATTTGAATCTTAAACTGCCTGCCCAAAGCTGCCGATACCTGACCGGAGCCGACAACCTCGACATTTACCGGCAGGGCGCCTTCTCGCAGGTGGATGTAAAGCTCTTTAGCCTTAACTGAGCCTGCATCGCCTCCACCTACCGTAGCCTGCATGCTTCGGGAGGGAGCCTTCTGCAGACTGCTTGCCAGCTCGGGGGCGAGAGGAGCGGAAAAGATCTCATCCTTATCCAGGTACATGGATATGTAATGGTCCTCGGGTCTCTTGGTAGCACCCGAATCGATCGCTGCCTTCTGGAAGACCATCGCTCCTTCTTCCGAGAGAACAAAGGGAACTCCCCATCCACCATTTCTTGGGTCGGGAATCTCCACCGACTCCACGGCATCTCCGTAGAGCACATGCATGCTCTGGTTGTTCTCGGTCTGGATTCTTATCTCGAACTTGCCGGGCTTGCCCACTACCTCCTGGGCAGCGACTACATCCATTCCTGCCAGATCGATGAGGATGTACTTATTATCTACAACTCTTACCTTTATGTCCTGCAGTCCCAGGCGGTTGAGCTTGGAGTCCAAAACCTTCTTGGTCTCGTCCACGGTCTCCTTGGACACGCCCATTACAAATGCGTCTTCGCCGGGGGGCACTTTGCCACCCACCGGAGCTAAGAGAGCATTGAGCGATTCCCGGGTAACATTAGTCCGTATCTCATAGCGGATGGGTGCAACTGCAACATTGAGCTGGACATCTGCATCCAGATTTTTCTTGAGGTAATTGATAACTATCGTCTCAGGAGATTCGATTATCGTGATCTTGGTGCTGTTGTCTCCTTTTGCAATTTTCGCCCCTACGTAGCCGAGATCATCGGTAAGCGTAGACTCTAGAGTACCCGGCACCGTCACCACATAGCTCTGTCCGTGCTTCTCTACGGATGAGGCATTAAACTGCATTTCCAGAATCTTTTCCGGCGAGACATCGATTTGCGCCTCTGCTCCCTGTAATTGCAGTTGCAGATATGAGCCGCCCTCCAGATCCAGACCGAACTTCAGACCGAAAAAGCCTATGGAGATGATGGCCAAAGCCACGAACGCCGCATACAATACGACCCTTCGATCCTTGGATAATTCCTCAAAAAGGCTCATCTTTTCTGCCCCCTTACCGCCTTCTTTGGCTTATTCAGGTACCATCTCAGTCCCTGAGCGTTGGTGACCCAGGTGTTGAAGATATCCGCAGCCAGGCCGAATATGAGAACTGCAGACATATCGGCAATGATGTCCATTCTGGTAAATGACGGTATTATGAGGTATAGGAAGTTTGAGACTATTATCAGGGAAATTACCGCACCAATGGTGGTCCCGGCCATAGTCAGGCCCGTTCCCATCGCTCCTAAGATCTTTTCCTCCACGCTGCCCTTACGCTTCAACACCCTCATGGATAGCAGGATATCGGTATCAACAGAATAACCGATGAGCATGAGAAGAGCAGCCACCGTTCCCAGTGAGAGCTGTACGCCCGTCAAGTTCATGGAAGCCGCTGCCGTTAAAATGTCGGCCAGCGCACTGATCACAATCAGCAGAGAAACGATAGGTTCCCTGAACACCAGGAAGACCACTATGGCCATCAATAGGAACGAGAGAGGAAGGTACCTGATGACCTGCGCCTGAAGCTCCTTGCTGTAAATCGGTCCAATGTGCCTGATCTCCGGACTATCGAAATTTGCGTTGGCCAGCTTGACAATTTCGGCATACTGCGATTCGCTCATGGGGCCGAACTGGAGCATATATCTGCTGCCGATGTTTCTTATATCCACCAGAGGATAAGAAGCAAACTCTGCCGCCACTTTTTCTTCTGAATCCATCGAAGGCACTGTGACAAGAGTGCCTCCTGTAAACTCTATCCCCAGCTTCACAGGTGAGCCTGTGGCAAGATAGGTCGCGCCCAAGCTGATAAGTGCTAATATTATGATGGCGATAGGAACCAGCATTATCTGCTTGGGTGGGTACTTAGAAACTATGTCCTCCAATTCCATGTTATTCTCCTCGAACTTCCTCTATATTTAAACCCACCACATAATATTGCTTTGCGAATATGAATATTTCAATCTATTTACGGCTTGTCGTCAAAGTTGCCTTTCATAGCTCGCCGTCAAAGCCCGACGGTCCATCAAACCTTTTCCCATTTCTTAAGGTTCGCCACCTGGGAAAGGGTCTTGCCGCGCCGGATCTCCTCATAGAGCCTGCTTTCCATCTTCTCCACTTCGTTGGCTCTCCGGGCGATCTCGTAGGCCCTCTCTTTGGGTATGACCACGACTCCGCTATCGTCTCCCACAATGTAGTCTCCGGGGCGCACCGTCTGGCCGCCACAGGTGATCTCGGAGTTGATCTCGCCCATGCCCTTGGGGTCGCCGGCATTCGGCGTGATCCCTGAGGAGAATATGGGGTAGTTAAGAGCTCTGATCTCATCCACATCCCGCACGGCTCCATCTATTACCACGCCTTCAATTCCCTTATTCTTGCTGCTCAAAGTGGCGAGACCGCCCCAGGGCGCGATAAAGTTGCTGCCGTTGTAGATCACCAGCACATCCCCCGGACCGCCCAGGTCGATGGCCTCCACGGGCTTGGCCCAGTCCCCGGCAAAGGTCTGCACGGTTATTGCCCTGCCTACGATCTTGCTGCCTTGATTAATGGGAAGGATGCCGCGCATGGCTCCTTTGCGATGCATGGCATCGGAGATGTTGGGTGCCGATACCTTTCGCAAAATGGTGACCATCTCCTCCTCCCGGCTCATTTTTGGAGCGACGTTGATCTTTGCATGGTCTATTGCTTCGCGAATCTTGCGGGCGGATGCGGTCACATCGGCGCTTCTCACAATGCTTCCGCCCACAATGACGATAGCAGCACCGCTGGCGATAGCCTCGGCTCCTGTGAGGGCATCTATGCCGCCCGCTGCCGCCACGGGAGTCTTGACCTCTCTTACGATCTCTTTCAGGAAATCGACTGTGTCGCGACCGGTCATCTGCTGGTCGATGCCTACGTGAACGCAGATGTAGTCCACACCGAGGGCATCCAGCTCGCGGGAGCGCTTAACCGGATCAGGAACGGTGAGAAGATCCATCATGATCTGCACGCCGTATTTTCGGGCCGCTCTTAGGGCATCCTCGATGGTGGAGTTGTCGGAGACGGCAAGCAATGCCACAATATCTGCTCCGGCTTTGGCTGCCATCTCCACCTCCATGGCCCCGGTGTCCACGGTCTTCATATCGGCTACGATTTTGGTGCCGGGCAGGGCCTTCTTCATCTCGCGCACAGCGTCCATGCCCTCGCTCTTGATGAGAGGTGTTCCTGCCTCAATCCAGTCTGCGCCGCCCGAGACTGCCTCTTTGGCTATCTGAATTGATCTGTCCAGCTCCAGAAGATCCAGTGCCACCTGTAGAATGGGTTTAATATGACATCACCACACATCAGCACACATTAGTATACATCAGCACAATCTAAGTAAAAAGGTGCATGGTATATAAAATGAAGCTGGCAGATATTTCTGAGATAGAGCTTGATGACGATCCTTTTCGGCCTCACAGCCTGACCTTCACCAAGCTGCATGGAAACGGCAACGACTTCATCCTGGTAGATGAGATGGGGCAAAGCCAGGTAGCAGAGAGTGAGAAGAGAAGGTTTGCCATTGCCCTCTGCCACCGCCACTATGGCATCGGTGCAGATGGGGTTTTGTTCCTGACCAACAGCTCGCGAGCGGCCACGAGCATGAGGCTCATTCAGCCGGACGGCTCAGAGGCAGAGATGTGCGGCAACGGCATACGCTGCCTGGCCAAATATGCCTGGGACACGGGATATGTGGGCGAGTTCTTCGATGTGGAAACCCTGGCCGGCATAATACCTGTGCAGGTTCGAGAGATGGATGGCTCTTTTTGGGCCAAGGTGGATATGGGTGTGCCCAGGTTCGACCGGCCTTCCATACCAGCCTGCGGCTCTGGCGAGCTTATCTCAGAAGAGATGGAAGGCTGCAAGGTATCGGCGGTCAACACTGGTGTACCCCATGCCGTTGTTTTCGTCGAGGATATGGATTTTGACATACTGGAGGCGGCCCCACTAATAAGGCACAATAGCCTCTTTCCGGAAGGAGCCAATGTGAATTTTGTCAAGATCGGCCCGCCATTGGAGATCAGAACTTTCGAGCGGGGTGTGGAAGGGGAAACCCTCTCCTGCGGCACAGGGTCGGTGGCTGCCGCTTGTGTGGCCCGCCGCCTGGGACTGGTAGATGATGAAGTCCAGGTGCAGACCAGAGGCGGACCTTTGCTAATAACCTTTGAAGAGGGCAAAGCCTTCATGGAAGGGCCGGCGGTAACGGTCTGCTCGGGCGAGCTTTCGGAAGAATACCTGTGGAATCTCTCCATGCAGCCGTGAGAGAATTATTGAGGCAAAAATGAAGACAAAAGCGACATTTCCGGGACTGATAAAACTCATCATTTCTCTCATTTTTGTCCTATGCATTGTCATGAGCCCGACCTCGTCCGAGCATTATGTGATGGAGATAGGCAGCAAGAGCAATCCCAATGCCCATCTTTTCTCTTACGACCAGAAGTTTCGGGAGAGCACCAATCTGCATAACTATCCCATGAAGATGAGCGCATCCAAGGAGTTTACCGATGCCACCCGTCTCTCCACTAAGATGGAATTGAAGGCTTTGCCCAATCTCACGGAGATGACCATAGACGCGGACTTCATCGGCATTGGCCGCATCGGCTATCTGGTGCTGGACCCGGAGACAGGGGACATAAAGGACGAGGTCTCGCGCATCAATCACATGTTCGTGGGCAACTTTTCCATTGAAGAGAAGATCATTGTGGCCAAGGATCACATGAGCGAATGCGGATATCTGCCCTGCGCATGATACGTTCGCCAAATTTTTATGATATTTTCCTAATTGTGTAAAACAGCATCCGGGGTGAAATCAGCCCTGAATGTTGGATTTAAAATGTGTTTTTTTTAAAAAATCTCTTTATGATATAATAGAAATAGCAAGGATTTTATACTTCGCATGTGTTGACCGGGCGGACATCTCCGGGAGATGGGCGGCTGTTCCCAAACTCCAGGGGGTTTTTAGCGGAGGGAAAGGGAGCAATGGCAAAGGATTTGGCCCGCTCGGTAGGGCGCGCGCAGGCGGCAATGAGCCGCAGGCCTTGGCAGCATGATCTCATGAGGATTAAGCCTTGGATAGGATTCAGCAGACGGCTGCTGCAACTGGCGCTGCTGGCCATGCTGCTGCTCGCCACCGGCCAGGGGGCCTTGGTTAAAGTGGGCGCATACGACACGCCAGGCTTTGCCCAGGGCGTGGCCCTGTCCGGCAGCTACGCCTATGTGGCCGACGGCGGTTCGGGCCTGCAGATCATCGACGTCAGCAACCCCGTCAGCCCCTTCCTGAAAGGCGCATACGACACACCAGACTTTGCCCGGAGCGTGGCCCTCTCCGGCAGCCGCGCCTATGTGGCCGACGGCTCTTCGGGCCTGCAGATCATCGATGTCAGCAACCCTGCCAGCCCCACTTGGATAGGCGCATACGACACACCAGGCTATGCCATGGGCGTGGCCCTGGACGGAAGCTACGCCTATGTGGCCGACGGTAGTTCGGGTCTGCTAATCATTGACGTCAGCAACCCCGCAAGCCCCTTCCGGAAAGGCTCATACTACACATCAGATTTTGCCTATGGAGTGGCCCTGTCCGGCAGCTACGCCTATGTGGCCTACGGTTATTCGGGCCTGCAAATCATTGACGTCAGCAACCCCGCCAGCCCCTTCCTGAAAGGCTCATACGACACACCAGGCACTGCCTATGGCGTGGCCCTGTCCGGCAGCTACGCCTATGTGGCCGACGACAATTCTGGCCTGCAGATCATCGATGTCAGCAACCCTGCCAGCCCCTTACTGAAAGGCTCATACGACACACCAGACTATGCCATTGGCGTGGCTCTCTCCGGTAGCCACGCCTATGTGGCCGACGGCTATTCGGGCCTGCAGATCATCGATGTCAGCAACCCTGCCAGCCCCACCTGGATCGGCGCATACGACACACCAGGCTATGCCAGGGGCGTGGCCCTGGACGGAAGCTACGCCTATGTGGCCGACGGCTATTCGGGCCTGCAGATCCTGGCGGAAGGAGCAACTCTGCAAGGTAGGGCATGGAAAGACCTGAACGAAGATGGACTGCAGGACGCGGGCGAGAGCGGCCTGGCGGGCGTTCCTGTGGAACTGCAGGACGCAAGCGGAAACAGCCTAACACCACCGGCGGCGGCCTCGACCGATGGGAACGGCAACTACAGATTCAGCACTTTGCCAGGCAGCTTCAGGGTTAAATTCACTCTGCCCTCAGGAAAGGTCTTTAGCCCCAAAGACCAGGGCGCTGACGACAGCCTGGACAGCGATGTCAATCAGACCACCGGCCAGACCGATGTCATCACCGTGGCGGCTGGGCAAAACTCTCTGCACTGGGACGCAGGTCTGTTCCAACCCCATCTTTCCATCTCCGGCAATAAGACCACAGACAAGGGTGCAGCCGTTTCGGGCTAGAAGATCAACCTGACCAGAACTGCCACCGGAGGCAGTGCGGTCTTAAATAATACGACTACAGGAAGCGACGGTAGCTATAATTTCACCGATCTCCAACCGGGCAGCTACACCGTGAGCGAACAGTCCAAATCAGGGTGGGAACCCGCCGGCCAGGCCAGCCAGAGCTTCGACCTCGTCGCCTCCCGCCAGGATGTGAACTTCGTCAACCGCGTCCTCTCCGACCTGACCATCTCCGGAAAGAAGACCAATGAGACCGGCACAGCCAAAGCGGGCTGGAAGATCACCCTGACAGGAGCCACACTGGAAGGCGGAGCCGTATCGCAGGAGACCACGACCGCAAGCGACGGCAGCTACAGTTTCACGGGCCTTTTGGCGGGCAGCTACAACGTCACTGAGGAATCCAAACCAGGCTGGGAGCCCGTGGGAGCAGCCGGTCAGACCTTTGATCTCGTCACCTCTCGAAACGATGTGAATTTCGTCAACCGAGTTGTTTCAGGCCTCTCCATCTCGGGAAAGAAGAACAACGAAACAGGCACTGCCAAATCGGGCTGGAAGATCACCCTGACTGGAACCACTCTGGAGGGCGGAACTGTATCAGAGGAGACCGCGACCGCAAGCGACGGCAGTTACAGCTTCACCGGCCAGGGCCAGGCGGCCAGCGACCAGCGCCTGAAAAAGAGCCAGCGAAGCTATGAGCATGGCTTTGGCTCCTACCAAAGCGAGGAGCTGGTCAGCACTGCAGAAAGCTACATGGCTAGAGATCTGGCCGTCAGCTATGATCCGGCGTACGGCTACGGCAAATGGAAGGCCGGCATCTGGTCCAAGAGCCTCGGCCAGAGCTACCTGGGCCAGGAGATCACCGGAGCAGACTACATCCAGGAGGAGACGAAAGCCGCTGGGTTAAGCGACATGTCCACCAACCTCAGCTTCCAGGGAAAAGCCAGACTGCGGGCCGTTTCCCAGAGCGCCCCCAGCGAAGTGGATCTGGATGAAGAGTACGTGGGCCAGTACACCTTGCAGCGCACGGTTCACCTGGGCGGCGTCTCCCGCTTCGACCGGCCTCATATTACTCTGAACAAGACCGGAAGACTGGTGCCAGGTACCGCCGCTGCCGATTATTCCATCACCGTTCTCAACGATGGCAACGCTGCTCTCGGGCCGGTTTACGTCTGGGACATCTTCCCGGCGGGAACCGATTACCTGGGCTCCTCGCAGAAGCCCGACCGGCTGCAGCCGGGCTATGCCAACTGGTCGTTGCTCTATCTGAGCATAGGCCAGTCCGTTAACATCAACCTGCGGCTGAATGTAACTGACCAGCAGGACGAACTGGTCAATGTGGTCTACGCCTCGGGCGGCCATAACGGCGAGTGGGTCAGCGCCGGCAACATGAGTGTCATGCAGTTCGGCTGGCTCTCCTGCTGCCAGCCAGAGATGCTCGTGGAAAAGCAGGCCAGGATCGACGCAGTCGATAACAGTCTGATCTGGTATCGCATCCTTCTCAAAAATCAGGCCAATGTGAGCCTGGTAGCGCAGGTCACTGACCGCCTGCCTGTTGGCCTGAAGCTCTTGAATGCCTCGGCAGAGCCCCAGGTGCAAGGGCAGAATCTGGTCTGGGTGACGGCGGCTATCCCAGCCGGTGAAAGCCGGTTCATCGAATATCTGGCCCAGGCCACGAGTAACGGCAAGTTCGTGAACACGGCCAGAATAGAGGCTCATGCCCGGGATGGCTCGGGCGGATCATCGACAGAGGCCAGTGCCACGGTGACGGTGGGCGAGGCGACATCCTACGCCGAGGACGGCTGGCGGCCTCCCGAGTGGGGGCTGGACCGATCGGAGATGATATGTGACGATGAGATCGCCGGGGAGGGGGCGAGCTGCGCCACGGGAGGCTGTCCGGTGTAGTGCAATTGCGAAAAAGGCTACGGTGAAGGGGGGCTTACCCCTTATTTTTTTTATTATTCTCTGATAAGTTGCCGGCCTACAGTTGCATCCATGAGCACCAGAAATTCCTCTTTAGCCTGGGGCGGAATAGTCGCCCCGGCGGCGACGTTGTGCCCCCCGCCCACGCCTCCCACGGCGCCTGCACAGCGTGACAGGGCATCAGCCAGATCCAGGCCCGACCGGACCAGGTCCTGTGTGCCTCGCGCCGAGACTTTTAGCTCCCCTTTCGCGGTCAGGGCAAAGGCCAGGATGGGCCTAGAGCGATCTCCCATCTGAAAGCTCATGCCGGCCACGATGCCCACGATGGTATCCAAAATGGCATTTCCTGCATCAAAGTACTGGATGCTTTTCAGGGTAGTGATGCCTTTCTCGCGGACCAGCTTCAGGCCGTTTACCAGGTTCTGACGGTGTTGGCCCAGCAACCTCTGCGCCTCGCTAAAGGCTTTGTCCCTGTCACCCATGCAGACCGAGAGGCCCACGCCGGCATGACCGTAACGGGCGGTAGCATTGAGAAGAGTCGAATACTCGCTGGCGTCCCGAAGCTCCGTTCCCTCCTGCTCGCCTAAAAGGATGTAGACCTCGCCGATCAAGCGCTCCAGCTTGACATTGGAGATGCCGCTTCGTAGACCCTTCCTAAGAACCGCGGTGACAAAGCCGGCCTTCTCCTCTTGAGATAAATCGATCCAGCGCCGCCACTTCTCTCCACCCAGTCGTATGCCGATCTCTTTGAGAAAGGCGATGCAAGCGTCCTCATTGCCAGAAAGGCCGGGCAGGTAGGGGTCCGAAGAGTACTCCAGCATCTTGTAGACGGGACGGGTCTGTCTGCCGAAGAATTTGATGTCGCGGGAGAAGGATAAGGCCCCAGCATTGGATCCGATCTCCAGGATATGACGGTTGATGCCTACCATCTGGCCGTGTGCCATGTCCTGCAAATCCCCCACTGCCCCCACCACCGCTAAAGCTGCCAGATCATCATTGCCTCCCGGGGTGGACGCCAGCGCCCTTGCCAATAGGAAAGCGGTTCCGCTGCCGGAGAGCTGTGTTGCCCCATCCGCGCCTACCAGATGGGGATTGATGTGGGCTATGGGACGGGCCTCACAGACAACGGGCCTGTGATGATCGGCAACAACGGCCAGAAGGCGATGGTCGCATATCTGCTGAATCATGGCGCTGCCAAGATCCGTAAAAATGACCAGATCGGCGCCATGATCTGCAACCTCTTCTAAAGCAGCCTCATCAAGCTGGCGGAAAAATTTGGGCTGGAAGTCCAGGCCGCGCCTCTCCAGGGCGGTGCAGACTATAGCCGCTGCCGTGAGCCCATCTGCATCCACGTGAGAGACGACGAGAAGATTCTTTTTCGTCTTGATCACATCAGCAGGGCTCTTGCATAGCTCGCATAGCTCGCGAAACTTCCCGGCGATCTCTTGGGTGTCTTGCATATCTATCGTATCTTTGATGGTATGTATGATAGGTCTTTGGCGTGCACAGCGAAACTAATCATTCTTCGGGGTGAGGTTTATTTTGCCGGCCCAGGCCGTTCCCAGCAGACGGAAGCTTCCTTTTCTTTTGGTCATCTGAGGATAGTCGCGAATAGTAATATCGTGGGTGGTCGGTACCTTTGTAAAAAGGAACTGGTCTAGGATGGAGACGTTCTCGGAGTTGTTGCTGACAAAGACATATTTGTTCATAACCTCGCCGCTTCCCCGCACCCTTCCGGTGGCCAGCGTGCTCTCGTCGGAACCCATCTTAAAATCGGTCATTACCGTCCCAGTACCTACAACGTTATGGCTGTAATCAATATCCATATTTGTAGAGGCGGCATATGCCTCGGCCATCACCATCGTCAGAGCCAAAATCAGCAGGGCTAGAGGGAACGGGGCACAGTTAAGATCTAGCGAAAGAGCATTCCTTTTTTTCATGTTTTCATTGCCTGGATCTCGTTTATCTTAATCCTTATTTAAGCCTGCGGAATATTGCTGCCCGTCCTCGAGCCGTCTTCGGGCAGGGCATTATTATATGGCTGAGAAAGACTGCATTGATCATAATGACAGCTCAAGAGACCATGCCGCCATTTAGCCAGCTCGACATCGCACCCACGGCAGCTCTTATCCTGGGGCTGCAGCTTCCTGAACAAGACGGCCGTCCAATTGATTTTGCCGTGGCCTGGGGCTGCAAAAATGTCGCGCTCATCATTATCGACAGCCTGGGCTATGATTTATTGATGTGGCTCTTGCCCACTCTGGAGAACATGAGAGCTCTGAGTATTGCGGGGCAGCTCTTGTCCATAACCGCTGTCTCCAATCACACCACTCCGGCCATCGCCAGCATCCTATGCGGACTGTTGCCGGAGCACCACGGAATTTTCGATAAGGCTGGCGCTAAAGAGTCCCGCATCAAGAGCTTGCCGGAGATAGCAGCCGCGTCAGGCCAAAAGTGCGCGGTGATAATGGAGCAAAATGGAGCCGACGTTTACCAGGGGCTGATTGAGATAGTGCACGGCATACCGGACAGCATCCCTTCGCGGGACTTCGACAGGGAGGCTTGCCGCATGACCTGCCAGGCACTTTTAGAGAGGCCTAGGCTTCTTGTCTCCTACTTCATAGGAATTGATAAGAGCATTCATCTGGGCCTGGGCTGGGAAGGCATAAGAGAGGCGGCTTTGCTTATTGATCGCTGCATAGGTGAGACTGTAGGAACGGCAAATGACGAGACATTATTCATCATCTGCGGAGACCATCCTATACACGCCGGGCCTCTAAAAAGAACCAGAGAGCCTTACCACGTGGCGATGATCCTGGCAAGAGGAAACGCGCAAAAATGAGGTTCTAACGGCCTTTCGATAAGTTTAAATGCCGTAAGTGGATAACACGTGTTCAATGGATGAAGATCTTTCTGAGGTTTTTCAATTAATTGCCGAAGATGAACGCAAGCGCAGGTATCTTAAGGAGGTCGGCGACTGGCTTGTAGAAGAATATTTCGAACTTCGTCAAGCGTCTTGAATCATTTGATTTTCCTTTATTTAAATTTCTGGGCATGTGGTGCGGCAACTTCGCGCGCATTAATTCACAATGTTTTTTGAGAATAGGGCGGATTTTCGGGCAATTTTCCCATAATTTCCGCATCGGTTGGTCGTTGTGAAATGGTTTCACAAGGGCATTAGGTCCTCCGCGCACAAACATAGGACCTACTGATAGCTATTATTATGATAGTATTCGCCCGAAAATTCTTTTCACAACACATTATAATGCATTTTCCCTGTCTTAAGCATACCTTGTGAAATACTATTCTGAATACTATTAGGGATTTATTTCAAAAAATAACTTTAAATATGAGTTTTAAGCTATTGACCACAACTACCAACTATTGGAAAGGTTTATATATCTCAAAACATAGGTTAATAGTGTGCCAGAATGGCCAGACAACCTGTCTGAATACATCGAGATAGGATGGCTAAAGAGGGCTTATTCGTCTGAGGGGATGGATGGACCTTGGCAATATATCAGCGCAGTAAGGGGAGCGTATCGGGTGGATAACTCTGATGTATCGGCTCTATTTATTCCACAAAATTGTGGAAGAGCTGCATCGTCTGGAAAATGTTCGCCTTTGTGAAAGCATAGCGTCACTGTAAGGGATGGCACGAGGGGTAGCAATGAAGGGGGAAATCGAAGCCTTAAAAGGCATTTTCGGTATCCGGCGAAATGCTTCACAGCAATACACTTTCTCGCATAGATGGCACAAGGGGTAGCGAAAGGGAGTATCATATCGGATCTGTATACAATGCATCTGTCTACAGACTGTTCACTGTCGGAAAGGGACGACAAAATAGCTCAGGCCTGATGCAGATGATGAATTACTTGGCCGGTGAAATCCTCGTTGTCGGGAAGGGACGACCGTGAGGATCAAAAGGGAACGGCTGAGACGGGATCTGATATGAATAGTTGAATAGGCTGTGAAAGCAATGTCTTTCACAGTCCTATCGAAAATTGGGGATGGTACGAGAATAAAAGTAGTTGGCTATGAAGAGGGGGAAATTATGAGAGGGCACATCAAATTATTTATGTTGCAGATGAACCTAGAGAGGTCCAGGCTGCCTAAAAATGCAGCAATGACAGAAAATGTCTGCTTTGTCTCCAGCCGGGATGCAGCTTCCTCTATGCAACGCATATTCCTTCCTTCTTTAAAGATAAGATGATTGAAGGGGATTTAAAATGAGGATCCGGATAGAGATAGAAGACAAGAGCCTTAAATCCTCCCATGAGTTTGAGTCGCAAAACATGGATGGAGAGGCTTTAAGAGACAGGATCATTGGTTTTCTGTCAGCTTCCGGTGTCTTTGAGGGCAGAGGGGATAGCATTGCATCAGCCACAACTGCTCGTGATTATAGCAGCGGAACGCTCATGGACCGACTGGAAAGCTTCATCCGACATGAGTTTACCAATGCCTGGTTCACAACCCAGGAATTAAGAGAGAAATATGAGACCGTAGCCGATGATATAAAGCTCTCCACAGTCTCCACCTATCTATCTCGCATGAATCACGACGGTCTGCTGGATAAGAGAGGGAATAGAAATAACCGGCAGTACAGATTGATGGAGATCCTCGAGCAGGAGACGGTATCGCAGCATAATTATCAAAGCTATGAGAAAAAGAGAGTAGAAAGCAGATGAAAAAATAGCCAGATCGGAAAATATCTAATGGATCTTTCCCACCACCATAGACATTCTTTGCCATAGATTTCCGGTCCGGCTCCTCTGCTCCAGAACAGCAGTCTTTTGCAGCATTTTATGCAGATTTTTATATACCCCTATTTAGACTGGTTTCGTTGAGACGTGCCTTTGTTAGATTGATGGCATACCAGGCGTTTGAATTCTTTGCATCCATCACTAAAACTCTTTCAAAGGCACGAAGAGCTTCTCGGTATCGGTTTTGGGCCACCAATGTCAGGCCCCTGTAATATTGGGCATCAATATTTTGCGGCTGCAACAAGGCTGCGTTCTCAAAACTCTGCAAAGCCTCATCAAGCTTTCCACTCTGATTTTGCGCCAGTCCCAGTTCCATCCAGGCGGCAGCATCCTGCGAATTTAACCGGGTCGCATTCCGGAAAGCATCTGCCGATTGGCTGTAGCGGCCCAAAGAGTAGTACACCTGGCCCAGATTATACCAGACGTCCTCATGAGATGAATCTGCCCTGCATGCCTTTTCCAGGCTCCTGGCAGCCTCATCGTACCGGCCAATAGAGGCCTGCATGCTTCCCAGATTGGACCAGGCGGCATAGTTTCCTGGATTTACGGATACGATCTCTTGGAAACATTTTAGGGCAATAGAGCTGTTGCCCAGAGCTGCCAGCGCCAGGCCCTTGCCTAGCAATGCATCGACATCAGATGGGTTCAGGCTCAGGGATCTATCAAAAAGAGTAAGAGATCTGTTGTACTCTCCATTGGCAGCGAATGCATTGCCCTGTCCCCGGTAGCCGCGGGCGCTGGGATCAAATGCTGTAGCCTGCTCGTAATAGTGAAGGGCATCACTGTAGTTGCCCCTTTCGTAAAGCACGTCACCCATGCCCAGGAGAGCAGCCACGCTTTTCGGCTGGATGGCAAGAGCCCGCTGGTAGCTTTGCCGGGCGAGATCAACATCCTTGCCGCAGAGCTGTGCATTGCCGCGCCCTGCCAAGGCTGCGGCGTTATTTTCATCCAGTGAGAGGATCTGGTCATACGAATGCAGAGCTGATTTGCAGTCCGCCATTGAATATTGAATCCCGGCTTCTCCCAATAATGCCCGAATATTTTGCCGGTCAATTTCAATAACTTTTTCATACAGTGGCAATGCCTTATCAGGGAGGCCATTTTGCAGGAAAGCATCTCCCCTGCCCAGCATTGCCCGCACGTTGCCGGGCTGCAGAGCGAGGACGCGGCCATAGGCAAGCATTGCGCCGGTCAGATCGTTTTGCTCCAAGAGCACATCTCCCTTATCAAGCAATGCTACCGTATTATCTGGCTCCAGTAAAAGAGCCTGATCATAGCACTGCAGGGCCTCTACTTTCTCACCCAGCTGATGGAGTGCCTCTCCTTTTCCCAGCAGGGCAGGGACGCTTTTCGAATCCTGGGACAGAGCACTGGTAAAGCTTTGCAGGGCAAAGGGATAATCATGCAGCAGAAGGAAGCTGTATCCATTGCCCAGTAATGCCCGAAGATCATGGGGATCAATTTTCAGAGCCTGAGAAAATGCCAGGCGAGAGGAGTTGTAGTCCTGCCGGGCATAAAGGGCCTCAGCCTTTCCCAGCATTGATGCCAGATCGCTGGAGTTGTGCACAAGTGCCGCCTCGTAGGACTCTAACGCGGTATCGTATTCCTGGAGAGCAAGCTTTGCGTCGCCCATGCCTCGCAAGGCGGCTACATTTCCTTTTTCCTTCTCTAATACCAGGGAAAAACATTGCACTGCCTCCTGGTACTTTGCGTTTTCCAGCAAGAGACGGCCTTTGCCAAGCAGAGTCTCTGTATTATTATCATCCAGCTTTAATGCCTTGTTGTAGCTTTGCAGGGCGCCTTTATAGTTTTGCAGCTTCTCCTGAACCTGTGCCATATCATTCCACAGGGCGATATTCTCCGGGTCCAGACGCAGGGCAGAGTCGAAAAATAGCCCGGCCATTCTATATTTCCCTGTCATGGCCAGGATCTGCCCCTTTAATGCCAGGGCGGGGAGGCTGGACTGATTGATTTCTATTGCCTGATCCAGTGAATCGAGGGCCTCGGATTGCCTTCCCAGGCGAGAGAGCATCTGTCCTTTGAGCAGCCAGGCTTCAAACTGGCTGGCATCAAGCTCAAGGGATTTGTTGAGGCTCTCTAAAGCCAGAGAATACGAGCCGTTCCTGTTCTGGTTTTTCGCCAGCTCAAAATAATGGGCATATTCTGAGATCACCCTAACTTTTTGCAGGGAAGCGTTCCCAGATTCGGCCTCCTTCATCCTGACGGTACGTTCCGCCGATGCCCTCTCTTTTCCGGCCAGTGCGCCCGGGTCCAAAGGTAAAAGGACAAGCGCTGTTTCGTAACTCTGGATGGCCTCTCTGAAGAGACCGTCGCGCAAAAGCTGATCACCTTTGACGGTCAGAGCCCTGACCAAACCGGACACTGCCACTTCATTTTGCGGTGCAAGGCGGGAGGCTTCCCTGAAATTTTCAAGTGCCTGGGAGACGTTTCCCGCGGCCAGCGCTTTTTCGCCCAGGCCTATCAGAGCCAGGGCCTTGCCATTCTTTCCAATCTCATCAGACGAATTGCCGGCCAGGATCTCGTCATAGCAGGCCAGGGCAAACTCAAATCTACCCAGCCTGTTCAAAGCGTCTCCCTTTAGCATCAGCGTCCGGATATTTTGCGGATCAATGGCAAGAGCCGCATTGCTACTATTATAAGCCGCCTCAAATTTGCCTTCCTTCAAAAGAGCCGAACTGTGAGCTAGCAGCACTCTAACCTGGCCCGCCTTGCCGGCATCGCTCCGGCCGTAAAGAGAGGCGTTCTTGAAGCTTTGCAAAGCATCATCATAGCTTTCCAGGGCAAGAGATGCATTGGCCTTGCCCAGCCATGCCTCGACAAGGTTTGCCTGCAAAGCCAGGGCCCGCTCGTAGCTCTGCCGGGCTTCGCTCCACTTACCGGCCAGCTCTTTGGCCCTGCCGTCCTCCAGCCAGAGCTGGGCATTTTTGCCATCTTTTCCCAGGGCATAATTGAAGCACAACTCGGCCATCTTGTAACGGCCCAGCCGGGAGAGGGCAATGCCTTTGCCGCCCCAGGCCGATGCATTCTTCGGATCGATCTTTATGACCCGGTCAAAGCTTTCGATGGCTCGCGGAAAGCTGCCGTTTAAAAGAGATGCCTGGCCATTTTCCAGCCAGTAGGCAGCACTATCTTGAGTTTCGGCGGATGCGGGAAGGAAGAGCAGCAGCATACAGGCTAGCATAGCAGAAGAACGCATCAACAACGGGAGGGAAGAGGACTTTTGCAAAGCAATCACTGTTCTAGAGAGAATCGCATATGGGATATATTACCAGCGCCTTTAGCGGTGCTCTTGGATGAATATCAAACACTCAGAGTTCATTCAAAATGTGCCGGTTTTGAAATGACGGCGACGCCGGGTATTCACATTCTTATGGGAGAGGAGTATGGAGTGATGAAGGGCACGACCTGAGCCAGGGCAAGAAAGACCGGTAACTGAAGCGAATCTGGAGTCAAATTGCGGCGGCGCCTTGCATGCCCGCATTTTCCGCCGCGGGTGCGCCGTCGTCGTTTCTCTCCCGAACCCATGTGCATCGAGAATCCGGGGCCACGCGCGCGGGACCGCGAGACGCGGGAGCACGCCCGTCTGGAAGGGGGCCCGACATCTCAGTTTTTTTTTGGCATATTTAACTGCATACTATCATAATAATATTACCTCAACAGGATCGCCGTCTTCCAGCCCCAAAGCCCGCAGCTTCACGGGTGCAATAATCTCGATCAATTCCAGAGGATAGTGGCTTTTCTCGGGCCGGACCACAGCGGCCTCGATGCCGTTCAGCTTGATGCGGTAGCACTTGCATTCGCCAAAGCTCTTGCCCTCCTCAACGAAGCCCTCGATCCGGATCGCTGGCTGCTCCGCCGGAAAGGGCTCCTCCAGGCGCACGTTCAGGGTGCCGGGGAAGGGGACGAAGCCCAGTTTCTGCACGAACTGGCGGCTGTAGCCCTCCCGGGAGATGAAGTACTGACCCTGACCGAGACCTGACGCAATTTTTCCGCGCATGAATTCTACCTGCTCGCTCTCATAATCATAAAACATCTAGATCGAACCGTATAATGACTCAAAGGAGAACGCTCCAACTAATATTTTTCATCTAATCGCTACTTCATATACTTCCTGGCAAAAGTTGCGATGAAGCCTGCCCATAAAAATGTTCCAATTATCGTCTCTGCCATTGCAAGAGCATGATATTCAGAAACAAGTCTATATCCAGAATTTCCAGGATTAATGACTGAGGCAATGTATCCAGGAGCGATAGCAGTGGCAAAACTGAACTTAATGCAATCGAAGATTGTGGCCCCCTCAATTCCTTTCGCAACCCAAAATAAAAAGGCAAATGAAGTAACGATTATACCCCACCAAGTCATGAGCCTCCATGGGTGAACACCATACCCGAATATCATCTGAATAAATACTAATTCGGGATAGCGTAAATACCATGGCCTTTGCCTTCGCCTGGCATCCATCTCTCGATCGAAGTGGTATCCAGCTTCCTCTCTATCGCCATTCTTTTCCGATATGTTCTTGGCCCTTCTGCACGCATCTTCTTGAGATTTTGGTTTAGAGAATTCAGAGTGTTTAAATGTTAAAACATCGCCTTTGAATTGCGATCCGCTAAAGTCTAGATCTCCAATGAAAACACATCTACAGAAGTAGGTATCTTCACAGAACATACTTCTTCTAAAAATTGTTTGTCCACGGAACTCGGATTCGCTGAAATCAACCGTATATCCACTGAATCGTGATCTTAAGAAATCGGCTCTCTTATTAAACTGGCATCTGCGAAATTGTGCATGTCCTATCACACGAAATCCCAAAAAATCCGCCCATCCGTCGAACAGGCATCCTTCAAATAGAGCCCCTCCAGTGAACTGGGTTCCACTGAAAAGGGCTTCTTCGCTGAACTGAGTCCCAGTGAAGTCTGTAGGTCCGTCGAACTTAGATCCTCTGAAATCGGCAATATCTTTGAACCTAGATCCAGAAAAATCAAACTCTTGAGAAAATGCCGCCTCACCAAAGTTGGTGACGCCTTGGATTTCCGAGTTTGTAATTTTTATAATGGAAGCTATGATAGATATGCTATCTTCTAATCCTAATGATTTTGTTTCGAGATCTGTTCTCCGGATTGATCTATTTGGTAAATTTAGCTTGCCAATGTTCAGATCCCCTAAGATTCTGGCATGATCTAAATCGACGGTTTCGCCCTTCCCAATTTTAGCAACGATTTCGCTAGCATTGACATCTTTTAAGTCATCTTTTCCTTGAATAAATCTACCATAATGCATGAATCCCTCTGCCAAGAACCTTCAAGCTGACTGCGCTCATCTTTCTGTCAACTTCGCCAATTGGCATCCGGATTTTACAAATATCCAAGAGCTACACCTTCCGCCCTCTCCGCACACCCTTCCTCACAATCGTGTAAATGGACTGCACGGTATTCCCAATAAAGAACCGCGGCGGCGTCCGCTTGCCCACCACCCGTGTCTGCCCGGCCCGGATGGCCGCCACTGCCTCCTCTGCGTTTGCCGCCTCGATCTCCGTCACACCCAGCCCCACCGTGGCGGCGAAGTGCGAGTCGCTTCCTGCCACCATTGGAAGATGGCGCTTCTTGGCGCCCATGCGGGCCCTTGCGTTGGCTATGCCGAAGAGATGCTTGGAGTTGTAGACCTCTGGCAACGGAGCCGAAGATCCCGACATTACGAGCGCCGTGCTTTGCCGCAATCTTCAGAATCTATTCTCTCTTTTTATTCCGGAGATCTTCGATAAGCATAAATTATTATCCGTCGTTCAAGGAGATCAAAGCTTCGATCCAGTTGGTTGCATAGCGGCGATATCTCTTTTTAAAAAAATCCCGCCGTCTTTAAGCCTCCTGCCTTCCTTGGCACGATCGCTTGTCCGGCAATCCGGCCCGCCCTGACGACAGCGCCGCAACTCCGGACGGCCCGGCCCACGGCGGCGACCCAGGAGCGAGAGCCGCGGACCCCGGCAAAGGAGACAACATGCCCGACGGGCTGCCGGGCGCGGCTCCCTGCGGCCCGCAAGGATCTGCAAGCCGAAGACGGCAACGAAACCTCCGCTAAAAAGTCTCTGTGCGTCCTCTGTGCCTCTGTGGTGAGATCGTTAGTTGTCTGGTTATAATTATCAGCTAATATTAATAGTAAACCGAAGGCATTGCTTTCTCAAAATACAGCGCCCCGAAAAGTTGCCCATCCATCAGGCATGCGCCTCCTGACCACTGGCCCGACCGGTCTTCCAGGCGGCAGCCCACGCACGCGGGCATGCCGGAGGGTCCGGGAAAACTCAAGAAGGGCATCTAGATGTTTTTTGCTATGGCTTGAGGTGGATCTGGCGGCAGAATGATTAATTCGGCACCGATGTAGGATTTGATTTGTGTCTCGTGGATGGTTAGTCTGTGCGACAGAATCGCCTGAATATGTCGCACAATCTAATCTGCCCGTCAGGATGAAAATCCCCCCAAATAATTGCCGCCAGGCCAAAAGGGCAGAAAAAGCATTTATACTTGTTTCTGCGTAAGGGTTCTGGTTTGTTCCTTATCATTTGGAGGATTGAAGGATTTGACAACTGTTTACGACGTACCTCCCCATGACTTAATAGCTGCCGTGGCCCTGGAGCTAAAGGCGGCGGGCAAGGTTCAGCCCCCGGAATGGGCTGAGTTTGCTAAGACTGGGGTAAATAGGGAGATGCCGCCCACAAACCCCGACTGGTGGTTTGTGCGGTGCGCATCAGTACTGCGCAGAATATATATCGACGGCCCGGTGGGCGTTTCCCGCCTTAGAAGCTTCTACGGCGGAAAGCATCGCAAGGGTGTAGCTACAGGATTCTTTGCCAAGGGCAGCGGTTCAGTGGCAAGAGAGTCCCTGCAGCAGCTGGAGAAGGCCGGCTACGTGAAGAAGCTAAAGAAAGGGCGCCAAATGACCCCCGCGGGTCAGGCATACCTTGATGGGGTAGCCCATAAGGTGAGAAGCCAGATGCAAGGCTCGGCGACACCTGCAGCAGAACCTGCTGCCGATTCGGCATAAAGCTTAGGCGAGGACTGAAAAAATATGGCTGATGATGAGCTTGCAGATTTAAGACGAAAGAGGATGGACCAGATCCAAAAACAGCAGGTGGATTCGCAGATGGCTGCGGCTTCGCAAGAGCAGGCCCAGCAGGAGATGGAGGCCAAAAAGGCATCCTTGATGAGGACCATCCTCACTCCCGAAGCACGGGAACGGCTCAATGCGATACGCATGACCAAGCCGGAGTTCGTCACTCAGATTGAAGGCCAGCTCATCATGCTTGCTCAAAGCGGCAGGCTGAGGGGCGCAATCACCGACGAGCAACTCAAGGCGATCCTCAAGCAGGCTCAGCCCACGAAGAGAGACATCACCATAACCAGGAGATAAAGCGGCTGTAAGCTGTAGGCAGTTCATGAAGGTTGCAGTCTTATTTTCCGGCGGAAAAGATAGCAGCTTGGCGGCTCTTCTTCTCGAACCGTTCTTTGACGAGATAGAGCTTGTCACCTTCAGCTTCAGCCATGATGATACCTGGACGAGAGCGGCTGATGCAGCACGAGAGCTTGACCATCCCCATAGGAGGATGGTCTTTGAAGATAGCGTCCTGGAGCGGGCCCTGGAGATACTGCTTTGCACGGGCTATCCCAATGATGCTCTCAATTATGTTCATCCTATTGCAGTAGAAACTGTAGCGAAAGAGTGCGAATTTGTGGCGGACGGGACGAGGCGGGATGATCGCGCACCCAAAATGGGCTTTAGCGCTATCCGAAGCCTGGAAGACCGGTTGCATATGCAATACTTAAGACCCCTGGCGGGCCTGGGTCAAAAGACGATCCGGGCCATGGCCTCGCGCTATTTGGACTTCGAGGAAGAGCTATCCGAGAGGTATCCCGCCTCAGACTTCGAGGTGGGCCTGAGATATGCGCTAAAAGAGAGGTGCGGCCAGGCTAAGGTCGATGAGATCTTCCCCTCCAATCATACGCACACCAGAGTTATCCGGAGGAAGAGATTTGTCCAAGAAATTAAAGGGCAAGAAGATCAGGCTTGCCAAGGCGTTCAATCAGAATCGTAGGGTTCCCTCCTGGGTCATTGTCAAGACCATGAGGAAAGTAGTCACTCATCCCAAGAGACGACATTGGAGAAGAAGCAGCTTAGAGAGATAGACATGGCGGACACAGAAAGAGTTTACACCATACCCCTGGGTATAGTCAAGTGCGCTCCCATTTACAGAAGGTCCAACCGGGCCATAACCGAGATTAGGACCTACCTCGCCCGGCATATGAAGGTGGAAAAGAAAAATATAAAGATCGACCCCGGCCTGAGCGAAGTCATCTGGGCCAGAGGCGATATGAAGCCTCCCCGGCGCGTAAGGGTACGCGCGGTCAAGTTCGAAGACGGCGGGGTTGAGGCGGAGTTTGCTGGTGACAGATAAACGATTAAAGATAGCAGGAAGCAGCCTTCTCGGTGTATTTGCCAAATGCACGGATAAGGTTCTACTCGTGCCGCAGGAAGTGGGCGAAGCCGATCGGCAATTACTCGAGGCCGGGCTGAAAGTGCCGTCCGTGCGGGTACTGGCCGGTGTAGGCTCCGTCTTGGGGTCCCTGGTCGCGGCCAATAGCAATGGCTTCGTGGTAACCCATCACGCCGGCAGTGAGGAGCTCAAGGTTCTTCGCGAACACGGCCAGGTCGCAAGACTGCCGGCCAGGATCAATGCCGCGGGCAATGTGATTTTGGTCAACGACAGCGCTGCTTTGGTCCATCCGGAGCTGTCTAGCAAGGCATGCGAAACGATAGAGCAAACTTTAGGCGTGAAGTTGGAGAAAGGCACTATCGGTGGCCTGAAGACCGTGGGAATGGCGGGAGTGGCAACAAACAAAGGGCTTCTTGTGCACCCACGCATCTCCGAAGAGGAGATCGCCGTCTTAGAGGGGCTCTTCGGGCTGCCTGTGGACGTGGGCACAGTGAACCTCGGCTCGCCGCTGGTGGGCTCGGGAGTGCTGGCCAACAGCCATGGTTACTTCGCAGGTACAGGGACTTCTGGCCCAGAGCTGGGGCGCATCGAGGACGCACTAGGTTTCCTGATTTAGTGATTGATGAATAGAGTAGGGGTGGAATAGTGAGCAAATTCGATATCAAAGGAAAGTACAAGGGAGGACTTGTCGGCAAGACCTGGCTGCCCTTTAGCAAGGTTGTTGAGAGCCAGAACGAGAAAAATGCCGTAAATAAAGTCTATTCCCTCATGGGAAGCGAACACGGCCTGAAGAGGAACCTCATCACGATAGACGAGGTGAAGGCTGTTGAGTAGCGCTCCTGGAGGCGAGGAGGAAGTCAGAAGGCTCCTGGCCGCATATCAGCAGTATCAGGCTCAAGCGGACGGCATCATGCAACAGCTCAGTCTGACACAGATGACGGCTGAGGGCTTGGAGAGGGCACTGCTTGCAGTAGAGGCCCTGGCCGAGGCACAAGTCGGACAGGAGATTCTCGTTCCCATCGGATCTGGGTCTTTTATCCACGGAAATCTCGCCTCTAAGGAGAAAGTAGTCTTGAATGTGGGCGCGGGCGTTAGCATTGAAAAGACCGCCGCCGAGGCTAAGGATATTCTGACTGTTAGGAAGGCAGAAGTTCTTGAGGGATCTAAAAAGCTAAATGTTGTGCTTGCCAAGATAGATCAAGAGATGCAGAAGATCCAGGCCGTAATGCAGCAATTTGAAGAGAGCGCTAATTCGCATCAGCACGGACCGGGGTGCGAAGGGATTGTTTAGTCGCTTCAAGGAGAAGCTCTCCGGCTTCAAAGAGGCTCTGTCCTCCAAAATTGCCGAGAAGGTCTCCCTAGCCGAGAAGATAGCTGGAAAGAAAGATGATAAAGAGATAGGCAGCCCGACCGAAGCACTCCCTGCGGCAGACAAAAATGCTGCCCTGGAGACGTCTTCTGCTTCCAATGCAAATCTCTCCAGTACAACTCTCTCCAGTGCATCCCCCGCCAAGCCACCTCTGTTTCCAGAAAAGGCCGCTACCGACAACAAGCCCAAGAACCGATTCTCCTTCCTGGAAAAGGCCAAGAGCCTGATATTTGAGCAGGAAATAATCCTGGAAGAAAAGGATCTTGAGGAGCCCATGTGGGCCCTGGAGATGGCCCTTATGGAGAGCGACGTGGCCCTGCCCGTGGCGGAAGAGATCATCAGAGAGGTTAAGAGCGATCTGGTGGGAAAGAAGAGAAAAATCGGCGCAAACACAGGAGCCATCGCCGAGCAGTCGCTGCGAAATGCTCTTTTAACGATTCTTTCCAGGAATTATCTGGACTTTGACGAGTACATCAAGACCAAAGAAAAGCCCATCAAGATTCTTTTCGTAGGTGTGAACGGCACGGGAAAGACAACCAGCATCGCCAAGGTGGCCAGGTATCTGATGAACCAGAGCTACTCCGTAGTCCTGGCAGCAGGCGATACCTTCCGAGCCGGTGCCATTGAGCAGCTGGAAGTGCACGGCAATAGCCTGGGCCTTAAAGTTGTCAAGCACAAGACCGGCGGCGATCCGGCGGCAGTGATCTTTGACGCCATCGAGTATGCCAAGGCACACAATAAGGATGTGGTGCTGGCGGATACGGCGGGAAGGCTGCACACCAATATCAATCTCATGGATCAGATGAGAAAGATTGTGCGCGTGACCAAGCCCGATCTGCTCATCTTCGTGGATGAAGCAATAGCCGGAAACGATGCCGTGGAGAGGGCGCGCCTCTTCAACGAGTCGGTGCCCATCGACGGCTCCATTCTTACCAAGACGGACGCCGACGCCAAGGGCGGCTCCGCGATCTCCATTGCCTACATCACCGGCAAGCCCGTGCTCTTTTTGGGCGTGGGCCAGACCTATCCCGACCTGGTGAAGTTCGAGCCAGAGTGGCTGGTGGACAGGCTGATGGGAGAGGCGGAAGCGTAAACTTCTTTTTTGGACAAAAGTCACTCTCGCTCGAAAACCTGCGTTTTATGGGCTGCCTTACCGCAGGAGGCCCGAAGATCATTAGAATAAAAAAATGAAATGATCTCATTTTTCCGGCCTTTTCGGGATTCTACCGCCTTTGCATCAATCCAGTATCTTGATGGCCTCTTCTGCCGTCTTGCCCTTGTTGACAATGGCGGCTATGGCCATGGTCATCTTCACTGGGTCGCCGGCCTGGAAGACATTTCTGCCGATGGCCACGCCGCGCGCGCCCGCCTGCAGGGCTCCCTCGATCATTTGCAGGAACTCCATATCCGTCTCGGTCTTGGGCCCGCCGGCGATGACCACAGGCACCGGGCAGCCCTCCACCACTTGCCGGAAGGAATCGATATCGCCGGTGTAGTTAGTCTTGATGATATCAGCGCCAAGTTCTGCTCCGGCCCGGGCGGCATGGGCCACGACCTCCACATCATTGGGATTCAAGATGGCTTTGCCGCGCGGGTACATCATGGCTATGAGCGGCATGCCCCAGAAGTCACAGCGTTCACTGACACAACCAAGTATGCTGAGCTGATCTGACTCAGTCTCAGAGCCGATGTTGATGTGAACGGATACGGCATCTGCACCCATCTTCAAGCACTCCTCCACCAGGCAGACCTGCACCTTGTTGTTGGGATCGGGGCCGAGGGATGTGGAGGCACTCATGTGCACAATCAGGCCGACATCTCGACCGTAGCCGCGATGTCCATGCCGGACCATTCCCTTCTGCTGGAGAACGGCATTGGCCCCACCCTTGGCCACCTTGTTTACCATTTCCGGCAGGTCGACCAATCCCTTGATGGGGCCGACGGATATGCCGTGGTCCAGTGGAATTATGACTGTGTTCCCGCTGTCTCTGTCCATTATCCTTTCAATTCTTACTCTCTTGCCAATCTCACCCAAATCGAATCATCTCGTGAATGCTAACATGCTCCATGCTAACACGTATCATATTTAAGGGTTACGATTAGCTAGCTGCAACCGCAGTCGCCGTGATCGTGCCCGCAGCCGCTGTGGTCATGGTCGTGGTCGCAACTGCTGTGATCATGTTCGCAGCTATCGACATTGGCACAAGAACCACAACTTGATACTTCATCTTCTGGACCCCGAATGATGAAACCGGTTCCTCGATCGTCGTCCACATAATCAATTATAGTCTCGCTGAGCATTTCAGTATCTTCTGGGCTCATGTAGACCTTCATGCCCCGGCTCTCAAAGATCTTGTCACCTACTTCCTCGTCACCCAAAGCCAGACCATAATTCGCGCCGGTAGCATCAATAGCCGCCAGGAACATCCTGATCACTTTGCCTTCCACCAGGCTATGCTTTATCATATTGGCTGCCGCCTCTGTAATCTCGATCATGAATAACACTCCAAATGTATAGCTTCGCGAAACTCGTATTTAAAGCACTATTATCAGGATCTTCAGGCAAGAATGGAGGATTTATCATGGAGGAGCAACAAGGGATTAACCATGGGCGTTGATTTGGGAGACCTGCTGCACAGAAAGAAGATCGAGATAAAGGATCTCTCCGGAAGATGGGTGGCGATCGATGCCTTCAACACCCTCTACCAGTTCCTGAGCATAATCCGGCAAAAGGACGGCACGCCGCTCATGGACAGCCAGGGAAGGGTGACCTCGCATCTATCCGGTTTATTGTACCGCACTACCAATCTCATTGAGGCCGGGGTCAAAGTGGCCTTTATCTTCGACGGAGAGCCGCCCTCCTTTAAGGCAGAAACGCTTGCCCAGAGGTCAGAGACAAGGGATAAGGCGGCAGCCGCCTGGGAAGAAGCAAAGGCCGCCGGCCAGGATGGATTCAAGTATGCCCAGGCGGCCTCCCGCATCAATTCCGAGATCCTGGAAGACGGAAGAAGGCTTATTTTAGCCATGGGGCTTCCCGTCATTCAGGCCCCATCGGAAGGCGAAGCGCAGGCAGCTCGTATGGCAGCTAGGGGCGACGTCGAACTGGTGGGCAGCCAGGACTATGATTCGCTTCTCTTTGGCGCTCCCTTGGTAGTGAGGAACCTGGCCATCACCGGCAAGCGGAAGCTTCCCAAAAAGAACATTTACGTGGATGTAGAGCCGGAGATAATCGATCTGGAGGAAGGTCTGGCCCGCCTGGGCATCAGTCGAAAGCAGCTCGTGGAGATCGGCATCATGTGCGGCACCGACTACAACAGCGGCTTAACCCGGGTCGGCCCAAAGACGGCTTTAAAGCTGATCCGAGAGAAAGGAGATCTGGAATCCATTCTAGCCGAGCAGGAGGAGAAGATCGACAGCTTCGCACAGATCCGGGAATTCTTCCTTCATCCCAATGTTACGGACGATTATGAGGTCAGGATGAAAAAGCCCCGCGTGGATGAGATAGTCTCTTTCCTGGTAGAAGAGCGGGACTTTGATCGGGAGAGAGTGGAAAAGACGGCGGGAAGGCTGGAGGAGGAATACAAACGTGGCCAGAGCACACTCGACCGCTGGTTCTAACTCTGGCTTCTCCGGCTACGACCTTGATCTGGATAAAGCTATAGATCTTATCCAAAAGAGCGGGGCGCGCCTTGTGGGCGTTCAGGCTCCGGAGGGGCTGAAGAGAGCTACGCCCGCACTGGCTCGACATATTGAGGAGAAGACAGGAGCCGAGGTCATTATCTCGGGGGACCCCTGCTTTGGGGCTTGCGACGTGGATATGCAGCTGGCCCGGGAGGTGGACCTGATGCTCCATCTGGGCCATGCCCAGCTTGTGGAAGGGCCGGACAATGTCATCTTTCTGGAGGCCAGGATGACAGAAGACCTGAGAGACGTGGTGGAGAAGGCGGCCATGGTCCTCAAGGCGAGGAAGGTGGGCGTTACTACTACTATCCAGCATGTGCACAAGCTCGATCAGGCATTAGAGGTCCTCAAGAAGCATGGCATCGAAGGCCTGCTGGGGCCGGCAGGGGGCCGGGTAAGGCAAGCGGGCCAGGTTTTGGGCTGCAGCTACAGCACGGCCCGGGCCCTGGATGTGGAGGAGTATCTCTTCATCGGCACAGGACAGTTTCATCCTCTGGGCATCGCCCTGGCCACAGGAAAGAGAGTAGTAATCGCAGATCCGGCTACCGGCGAGATATCGGAGATTGATACCGACCCCATGCTGCGACGGCGCTTTGGGGCCATAACCCGGGCCGGAGAGGCGAAGCGCTTCGCTATCCTGGTATCCAAGAAGCCCGGACAGAAACGGATGGAGCTGGCAACAAGGCTGAAGGCCTTGGGAGAGTCCAGGGGACGGGAGATGTTCCTGGTTTATCTGGACAACATCGAGTCGGACCGGCTGCTCAATCTGGGAGCGGAGGCGGCGGTGTCCACGGCCTGCCCCAGGGTGGCGCTCGATGATGCAGCTAAATATAGAATACCCATTCTCACGCCGCCCGAATTCGAGGTGCTGCTGGGGGAGAGGGGGTGGGAGGAATATGAGTTTGATGAGATTGAATGACATGTGTGAATCGAAAACCATCTGGTGGGACGGCGGCCTGTGGCTGATCGATCAGACCCGTCTGCCTGGCGAGCTTTTGACCCTTTGCATAAAAAGCGTCCGGCAGCTCATCGAAGCGATCAAGACCCTGCGCGTGCGCGGTGCGCCGGCTCTGGGTGCCGCGGGAGGCTATGGGATAGCGCTGGCCGCAGAACTCTCCCGGGCTTCCAATGCGTTGGAGTTGATGGATGAGCTGGAGAATGCCGCCGATATGATCAAGGGCTCGCGCCCTACTGCCATCAACCTCTCCTGGGGCGTGGATAGAGTCATGCGGGCGGCGGCCCTTCAGGAGACGGCGGAAGATATTCGTATGGCAGCTCTTCGTGAAGCGGAGGAGATCGCCCGGGAAGATGTGCGCATCAACAAGCTCCTGGGCAAGAACGGGGCCCGGCTATTGGATGACGGAGACCATGTCCTCACTCACTGCAATGCCGGAAGGCTGGCCTGCGTGGGCTGGGGAACGGCTTTGGGCGTCATCCGATCCGCAGTTGCCGCAGGCAAGCATATCCATGTCTACGCCTGCGAGACCCGGCCTTTGCATCAGGGCTCGCGTCTGACCGCCTGGGAGCTGACAGAGGACGAAATACCGGTCACGCTCATCTGCGAGGGCATGTCCGGCAGCCTGATGAGGAAGGGCAAAATCGATAAGGTCATAGTGGGTGCCGACCGCATCACCAGGGACGTCGTCTTCAACAAGATCGGCACCTACAGTCACGCTGTTTTGGCCAGGTATCATAAAATCCCCTTCTACGTGGCAGCGCCGCTCTCCACCTTCGATTGCCTGCACCAAGAAGAGGACATTGTGGTGGAAGAGCGCGATGCGGAGGAGATCTGCTCCCTGGCGGGCACGCGCCTCGCGCCCCAGGGCATCGAAGTCTACAATCCGGCCTTCGATGCCACGCCCCTGGAAATGGTATCCGGCCTGATCACAGAGAAGGGCGTCTTCCGGCCACCGCTTATGCCGCCGATCTGAAAAGCATTTTAAGAAGGAGGATAAAAGTGCTCTTATGAATCATGATCTGGCCGTCATCGGTGGTGTGGGCTATGCCCTGGAAGGGCTGGCGGACGAGGTGGAAACGCCCTATGGCAAAGTGCCCATTGTCCGCAGCCGGATGAGGGGACAAAAGATTGTCTTCATCTCCCGGCATGGAGATGGCCGGGACGGCCACCTCCCTCCCCACAAAGTCAACTACCGGGCCATCATCTCCGCTGCCAGGATATCGGGCGCAAGTATGGTCATCTCCACCAACACCGTAGGCAGCATGGCCGGGCACCCCATGGGCAGCATCTTTTTGCCGAGCGACTTTGTGGAGTTCACCAAATGTCGGCCCAATACCTTCTTTGAAGATAAAGCCATTCACGTGGATATGAGCCGGCCCTATTGCCCAAGGCTTCGCGCTTCTCTGGCCGAGGCGGCCCGATCGATTGGCCAGCAGGTCGCGAAAGGCGTCTACGTCTGCGCCGAGGGCCCGCACCTGGAGTCGCCTGCCCAGATCAGGATGATGCGCCAGTTCGGGGATGTGGTGGGCATGACCGGCTATCCAGAGGTAGTTCTGGCCAGAGAGGCTGCCCTCTGTTATGCGTCGCTTTGCATCGTCACCAATCCCGCCGCGGGAATGGCGGGCGCAAGCGTCCTGGCCATCTCAGAGATCGCCGATATTATGAAAAAGTCGGAGGAAACTGTTGGGGAGATAATCTATCTGGCCGCGCAAAAAATTCCAGATCAGAGGTCATGCGGTTG
Source organism: Methanothrix sp. (assembly GCA_025361645.1). Classification (GTDB taxonomy): domain Archaea; phylum Halobacteriota; class Methanosarcinia; order Methanotrichales; family Methanotrichaceae; genus Methanothrix. The sequence goes on along the minus strand of JANYKI010000124.1, from coordinate 5,813 downwards.
CCAGGATGCCCTCGAAAATGCGGCGCTTTAGGAGATTGATGATTGTCTAAAAGAGGTGTCATCATCATCAATAGCTTTATATATTAATTTATGCAGTTAGCCATAATCTATGTATTCGAAACGTTTTGCAGGATTGCTTTCCTTCGTGGGAGCCTCTCAATTTCTCATCTTTATGCTCATCTGTGAGGCACTTTATCCCGGCTACAGCATGTCCAATAATATGATAAGCGATCTTGGTATCGGCTCCACGGCTGGGTTCTTCAACAGCTCCATCATCGTCCTGGGTCTGCTGATCACTCTCTCGGCAATTACATTTCATTCTTTTCATAGAAATAAAATATTCACTATTCTTTTGATCTTGACCGGCATGGGAGCGATGGGCGTCGGCCTTTTCCCTGAAAATATGAGACCTTACCACGAGATCTTTGCCGGCATTACCTTTGTATTTGGCGGATTATCTGAAATCTTATCCTTTGCCCTGCTAAGATTTCCCATGTCCATCGCGGTTATCTTCCTGGGTGGATTGACTTTAGGCTCCCTGGCATTGTTTGTGCTTGGAATCCACCTGGGACTGGGGCCGGGCGGCATGGAAAGGATGATCGTTTATCCGGTGATCCTCTGGGGAGCGAGCTTTGGAGGGTATCTGATGGCCTCGGAAAGAAGATAAGAATGCCCGAACTTCCTGAGGTAGAGATGGCCCGAAGGTACTTGGAAGCCACAGCTCTGCACCAGACCATTCAAGCGGCCGAGGTCAAGGATGGACGCATCCTGGCCAAGGTATCGGCGACAGTGTTAGAGGAGGCCCTGGCCGGGAAAGAGTTTCACTCTGCTTCGAGGCACGGCAAAAGGCTCTTTTTGAAGCTGCACGATTCGCTCTGGTTGACGCTTCATCTGGGCCTCACGGGAAGCCTGATCTACCAGGAAAGCGAGGCAGAGGAGCCCCGTCACACCCGCCTGCTGGTCTGGTTCGAAAACGGCCACCGACTGGCCTTCGATGATCCCAGGATCTTCGGCGAGGTAGGCCTCGCGAAAAGCCCCGCAGCATTTTTAGTGGAGCGAAAGATCGGGCCGGATGCCCTGCTGCAAGACCAAGAGGGCTTTTTAACGATCATGAGCGGCAGAAATGGCCTGATCAAACCGGCTTTACTCAATCAGAATCTTATCGCGGGTCTCGGTAATCTTTATGCGGATGAGGCTCTTTTCCAGGCAGGCATCTGTCCGAAAACTCGCGGCCTGACAATTGAGCAGCTTATAGCCCTCTATTCATCCATTCAGGAGGTGTTGAAGACGGCCCTTTCCACAGATGCCGATCTATCAAAGCTGCCCGATTCCTATCTCCTGCCCCACCGCCATCCAGGGGACACGTGCCCTCGGGACGGTGCCCTTCTACGGCACGAAAAGATCGTCGGGAGGACCAGCTACTTTTGCCCGGAGCATCAAAAAAAAGAATAATGTTAAGAATAAATACTACGAAACATGTAAGAGAGCTGTCCAGCAGCTCTGTAAAATCACGGCTGCGGGCGGGGTGGGTAGGAGAATGAAAGAAGAGGGAGACGTTTTCTGTGATGTGATCGATCGGTCGGTGCTGGCCAGCCTCCGAGAACTGCAAGATGAGGGAGATCCCGATATAGTCGCCGAGGTGGGTGGTCTTTTCATCAAGCATTCGCCGGATAAGGTAAATGCCATTATGCAATCTGTAGAAAACGGGGACGCCAAGGGGCTGCACATGGCTGCCCACAGTCTGAAGTCGAGCAGCGCTTACGTAGGTGCGATGCGTCTTTCCGCCCTGGCCAAAGAACTGGAGCTGATGGGGCGGTCCAATTCATTGGAAGGGGCAAGAGAGTTGGCGCAAAGTCTGAAAACGGAGTTTTTGCAGGTCATGACCGTTCTTGAAGCGGAGATCAATGAGCAAAGCAAAGGCCGTTTGTGATCGCGTCTATGTCGTAGGAGGATCGGACCTCTCTGCGCCCGAAGACGCGTTCGTTTATCTGGTGGATGCTGGGCCAGAGCTGGTGCTCATCGACTGCGGAGTAGGCCAAGGGATGAGAAGAATCGAGGACAATATCCGGTCGCTGGGCTTTGAGCCAGCTGGCGTCTGGAACATAATTGCCACTCACTGCCATATCGATCATATCGGCGGCCTTTTCGCCTGGAAGGAGCGCTACGGTTCTAAGATAATTGCCCACGAACTGGACCGGGCGGGAATTGAGGGCGAGAATAATGAGCTTACTGCGGCCGGCATGTACGGTGTGGATTACAAACCGATCTATGTTGACACGCACCTCAAGGGCGAGGCGGAAAAGCATACCTACGGTGATTTGGAGTTTAATTTCCTGCACACGCCTGGGCACACGCCCGGCAGCATATCGGTTTACATCGATACTAAGGACGGGCGGGTCTTATTCGGACAGGACATTCACGGGCCGTTCTCGTCTGCCTGGGGATCGGATCTAAAGAAGTGGCGCCTTTCCATGCAAAAGCTGCTGGCTCTGCGGGCGGATGTGCTCTGTGAGGGGCATGCGGGCATTTACCGGGGCGAGAAGGTAGGCAAGTACATCGAGTCGTTTTTGTTGAGATACGAGGTCTAGACTGTTGAGGTGATATCAATGAGCTCTGCCACAATACGGGCGGCATAGATAAATACGCCTGGTGGAATACGAGCCGCGGCAAGGAGTTGTTTGAGAGCAGCGTTATGCTGCTGAAAAAAGAGCAGCTTTAGTTCGGGACTTGAGATTCCGACCCACAATCTATCCGCGAAACCCAAGCTTCTCGATTTCCAGGTTGATTCGCATCTCTTCCTCGGTTAGATCCGGCTGTTCCAGGGCTTCTACTGCCTTACGGATGGCCACGCCCACCAATATGCCTTTCAGAAAAGCGTGTCGATTTTCTTCTTCGATGGTGTTGATGACACCGTTCATGTACCGCTCAATGGTGGTGCCGGGATTCGTCCTGAAGGAATCGAGTTCGTCTGAAACCGCATTCAGTTCTTCCTCATCGAAACCAAAGCCCTTCAAGAATGCTAATAGATCATCGTCGTCGCCGCTCATGTATTGGATATTACGCGCTCAAAGTAGTTCTTCTTTTCGAATCTCTACGGATAAGAAAACTTGCGGCTGCCGGGATTCGAACCCGGGTTACAGGCTTGGGAAGCCTATGTCATAACCGCTGGACCACAGCCGCTCTATGACGTTGATATTTTGATGTGCCTTTAGCAGTGGATAGTGATTCTAGCTTTTTCCTGATTCGCTGCCATTTTAGGCGATACCGCTTCTCGTATTTAAATGTTTTAGCTACTAGATTTAAAAGCTGTGTCATATTGTACTTAAAAATTGAATATGGTAGCCTTTATTTCTATCGCAATACCCAGATGCTTGCATCGGGGTGCGCCGCCGCCGTTTCACTTCTCTCGCCCGTCCTATCTATATAATATATTATTTAATCAAATTTTTATTATTAATATTGTATTCTTTTAAAACATGCTATCGCATAATGAGTCGCTCCAATTTTCGCGGCAAATCGGCCCTTTCATTATGCTCCATGCTTAAACGAACCAGAAGCACTCTAGAAGTAGAAACCCAAAGCCTAGGTTGATGCAAAAAAGAATATGGTTCCTTGATCCTTTTATAGCAAGAAGACATAACATTACAATTAAGTGAGATTGATACTAAATATAGGTGAATGAAAAATGCAAAAGATATTTTTAGTGCTATTGGCATTAACATTAATGCAGTTTACCACGGCAGCTTCAGAAGTTACTGCTGCGATAAATGATACCCCTGATCCAAATCCAATTCCAATAAAACCACCTGAGGCAATTTCAACTAATTATCTGATCGCAGTTGGTCAATATGAAGTAGGCTTTAACATAGCATCATCAGGCTTTTTTGAAAGCGGATATAGAACAACCTATGGCCATAATCTTCTACCTGGGGACGATTATACTCATTATATAACATCGTTAATGGATGATAACGGATCAATTATATATTTTGAAGTTAGAGAATTTAAATATCCGGTGTCGAAGAACGCCAAGAATCTGGAATCAGATACTATTGAAGCCTATTCGCAATTCACTTTCCGCACCGAAAGAGACGGGTATTATGGTGGAGGTGGTTTATGGGTAGTAAACTACGATTCACCACAATATCATGGATATCAAGGAATAATAATAAATTGGCCCTCTGACAAGACTGAAATCGTAATTCAAGGTCATCTGAAAAATCGTGAAAATTGGCGTGATATTTGGGAAAGCGTTAATCTGCGCGAAAAGCCGACAAATGGAACAAAATAATTTTTAAAGATTTAAGCGTTAGAATCAAATTTATATTCTATTTTTGATTAAATATCAGTAATCATTGTGATTTTTCCATTGCGTAACATACCCTACTTTGCGAGCTAAGTTTATATTGATAATAATATATAGATTAAATGCAAGCTCGCAGCATATCTATTCTATCAAAGTCAATGATGTATTCGATCTTAGCGGATTTGATCCCAATGCAATTTATATCATCAATTAGTAGATAAAATTCTTCCCAGAGGATATAATAATCTATACTTTATGAATATATAAAACTCAAAAATTTCAATAAAAGTGCATAAGTCCTGAATTTGAAGAAATTTTGATATTATAGTTTAGTATAACATTGATTGATGTTGTTTTTAAAAAAGTGTAGCAAAAATTAGTAGACTTCAGCTTTAGGCCAAACCAGAAAAAGTTCCATGATATTATATAAAAATTTGTAATAATTGAATTGAAAAATATAGCGTAATTTCAAATTATTCGGCGGGAAACATTTAATAAGTAGCATAACCAATCCAAAAACCATGCGGCATATAATTGCTGAAGGAGAAGATTTTGCTTCGCGGGCAAGTAGCTCAACTCGCCCAATCAATTAGCCGAATTGGCCTAACTACCAATTCAATAGGAAGCAAAGAAAATGGAAGGTGGAAATTCATGAGGAGGATTTAGATAATGGATATCCAACTATATTCAGCAATAATCGGCGCGTTTGTAGCGATAACAGGATCATTTTGTCTGCATTATTTCAGTATGTGGCAGCAAGATAAACAAAGAAATAGAGAATTAATGGCCAATTTGAAGCTAGAATTAATTAATTTATATATAGATATAAAAAATAATACAGAACTCATCAAGAATTGCAATAATAGTCTTCCTTTGAGCAAACTTCAAAACTTATTCCTGGAAAATCTATTAAAAAACGGATTTCCTAATAATTGGATAGAAAAAGATAAAAATAAGATTATAGATATCTATATTTGTATTCGTGATATTAATAAAAACATTCAGTATCTAGATGCTCTTGGTAGCAGCACAAACAATGTAATGAATGAAACTTATGAAAATATTAACATAACATCAGAAAGATTAAAACACCAAATCGATAATTTGGCATTTTCTAATATAGTTGGATTAGGTAATTTTCATTTAGATCTTACCATGATTCTTAGTAGAAAAATTTACTTGCTTGCGGATGAGATTAATCGGGAACTTCAACCTGAGTTACCGCCATCACAAGAAGACGCTAAGAAAAAGGTTTGATGGCAATTCTAGAGAAGAGAATAAGATGATAGATGTTAATTTGACGGGTCAGATCGCCGTAAACATGATACAGAATCCTATAACAATTGTGAGCGCCGGTGCAATAGGTGGTCTTGTAACAGGTGGGCTAACACTATTAGGGGTTTTTATTACCCAAAAACACGATGCAGAACGAGAAGAGAAAAACCGCGCAGAAGAAGCACGGAGGACACAAAGAGAGGAACGCAAGAAAGCTTATATTTCATTTTTT
>JANYKI010000077.1 GCA_025361645.1 Methanothrix sp. | reverse complement strand
TCCATCTACAAAGATCAAGCTGCCTATTTAATATTGCAACTTGTGATTTTGTAGGCTTTAACCTATACCGGAACAATTTAGGCATTATCGTGCTATGTGCCATGTTGCCCAATATAGTTGTTGGTCTGTTGAAAATAACAGCGGGGCACGATTCATCCCATGGTTAAAACCGTGGGGTTTCTCTGCCCCCGCACCCCAACCATCCTAAAGCCGCATCTTCATGATGATGGCCGCCTCACCGTCACTATAGTAAGCAGGACAGATGCCGAGCATACGAAAGCCCAGCATGGAATAGAGCGACTGGGCCTTTTTATTGCTCACCCTCACCTCCAGGGTGACGCTGAATGCTCCCATATGCCGGAAGATTTGTAAAACCTCCAGCATAAGCCTCATGCCTATGCTGCGGCTCTGAAAGCCCGGCCTTACGGCCAGCCAGAAGACTCTCCCCTCGAAAGGAGTATGCTTGAATCCCAGGACGAAGCCGGCCACAATTCCACTCACCTCTGCGACAAGAGAGCTGCCGCCGTGGTATTCATAAAAGGCCGAGAAGATGGCCGGATCATATCCGCCGAAGACCTCCCGGTCGATCTCTAAAGCTGCCTCCAGATCATCCGGCAGAAATCTCCTTACCACGACGGGGTTATTGAAGAATGCCGTACCCATTCCATCCATTCGCCGACCGCGAGTCTGTTCCTCAGGCCACATTCTCTCATTGCCCAGGATTTATGAGCGGAAATAGTTTATCCGACAATAGTTAAAGAGGATAGAGAGGAGAATAGAACTCCTGCCCGTGAAAAGGAAGGCCAATGAGAAAGACTCAGTTCCAGACAGCTCTGCTTGCTATTGCTTTATTACTGATCTGGTGGCAGGCAAGCCTTTGGTATCAGGCCCAGCTTATAACTGATGAGCGAACGCGCGTTGCCAGCCAGCTTGATCCACAGGGCAACTCTCTAGCCATGGCAGGCCTAAAGAAGCCGAATGTTTCGATCCTCTCGGAAGAATTCCTGGCCGAAGTTCGCGGAATGCCTCAGAAAAACTTGGCCGTAGAGCTGCTCAGAAAGCTCCTGAACAATGAGATAAAAACTCGCACCAAGAAAAATTTAGTCCAGTCAAGATCTTTTGCCGAAATGCTTCAAAAATCGGCTAAATCTTATCAGGCCAAATCCATTGAAACTGCTACAGTAATTGAAGAGCTGATCGATTTGGCCAGAGAGATGCGCGAGGCCCACAAGCGAGGAGAAGAGCTCAACCTCTCCGAGGATGAGCTGGCCTTCTACGATGCTCTGGAGGTCAATGATAGCGCAGTGAAAGTCCTGGGCGACGAGACGCTTCAGCAGATCGCCCGAGAGCTGGTTGAATCAGTTCGTAAGAATTTGACTATCGATTGGTCGGTTAAGGAGTCATCCAGAGCGAAGTTGCGAGTTATCATCAGGCGTCTGCTTCGCAAATATGGTTATCCACCAGATAAACAAGAGAAAGCAACACAGACGGTTTTAGAGCAGGCAGAATTGTTATGCAATGATTGGGCCAGATGAGAAATAAATTATTTCGCCACCGCCAGCGTCAGATTCCCATGCGGCATGACCAGCATGCGCGCATCCCTGCCCTGCCTCGCCCTGGCCAGCTCCAAGGCCTGCTCAAGAGTTGCCGCAGGAGTCATGAAGCACATCTTTGCCCGATCTTTGGGCAGGGCCGAGACCAGGATCAAATGATGCTGCATGGACTCTTTAGCCAGGAAGGCGGCCTTGTGCCCGCCAAACTCATATTCCCGGCCAAAGCGCTCCCAGCAATCCCTCGCAGATGTCGCTTCCCTTGCCCAGCGTTCGAAGACGGGATGGCCCAGCCCCTCGCAGCACTCCGCCACCAGGATGATGCTGCCTTCGGGCAGGGCAGCATTCTTGGCATTGTCCAGAGCTTTTTGGGCCTGGAAGAGGTTGAGATCTTTGGGCCTGCCGCCAGCACAGGTCACAACGATCTCTGCCTGCCGGACAGCCCGCCGGTACATGCGATCCACAGTGACAGCCCCCAGGCGGTGAGCGGTGATAAAGTCGCCTGCAACCGACTGTACAATCTCCTTTTTGCCGTTCAGAACGACATTCAAAATAAAGTCCAGCCCAGCAATCTTTGCCGCGTCCTCCATATCCTGGCGCACCGGGCTGTCCAATCTTCCCGTAATTGAGTTTGGATCTCTCATCAGCTCGTGGTTATTAATCACAGAACGCTCCGAGCTGACTCCGGGCAGGACGGCTTTGCCTCCGCCGCTGTAGCCGGCATAATAGTGATATTCGATATTTCCAGTGGCCACAATTAGATCCGAGGAGGCAGCACTCTCCAGGATCTCCACAGGCGTTCCCCGCCCGGTCTCGCCCAAATATACGCAATTCTTTGGGTCATGCTGCATGTAGGGCAAGCTGGTGCAGCCGCGCAGGAGCAAGCGCTCTTCCTCTGCCGTCATTCTGCGGTGCGTGCCCAGAGCAAAGACTATTCTTAGATCGCTAATGCCCAGATCCTTGAGCCTCTGGATGAGAGGAGGAAGCATGAGGTGGCTGGGAGCGGGCCGGGTAATGTCGCTCACCAGAATGCTGGCCGATTTAGAGCCGGCAAAGTCATCCAGGCACCTTCCCGCGGCATGATCAATCGATCTTTCCACCTCGCCGGGGGGCGCGGCGGGAAGCTCCTCGGCCAACACTACCTCTGCCCCTTCGCCGATAATCAGATCAAGACATCCTTGGCCGTAACCAAGCTTGATTTTGCGATTATTTGAATTCATGATTACGTTTTCCAGATCACAGCACGGCTGAGCATCTCGGAAAAGGCCTCGAAGATGGGCCGGTCCGTTTTCACAAGGAAGTAATCCGCCCCAACCTGGCTGCATGCTGCCCGGATGCGATCGTTGTGCTCTGCCATGCTTCTCAGATACTCCTTTCGCTCATCCTCAGTAACGCGGGTGATAAGGGGCAGGCCGCTCTCCAGATCCACGAATTTGACATCGCCTCCGAAGCTTAGTTCCGTCTCCTGCGGTGCCAGTACTTGAATTACCACCAGCTCATGCCCGGACAGCCGGTAGATGCTGGACAGGACATCATCCGTCTCGCCCAGCAGGTCGGATATCAGCACCACCAGGCTGGTCGTTTTGAGAAGCGATTCCACCTGATCGGCAACGGCAAGCAGGCCCGTGCCACCGCGGGGAGAGATCCTATCCAGCAGAGCGATGGTTTGAAAGAGATTTCTTCTTCCCCGCTTGGGCTCCGCCGGATAGAGCTTATTGCAGAAAAGCGATATGGCATACTTCTCATTTTCCATGGTGGCGAGATAGGCAAAGCCGACTGCGAGGCGCGCCGCATATCCGAATTTTCCCTCATAGCCCATGCTGGCGCTGCCGTCCAGAAGAACGTGCACCACCAGGCTTCTCTCCTCCTCGTGCTCCCGGATGTAGAGCTTTTCAGTTCGCCCGTAGACCTTCCAGTCCACCAGCTTGAAGTCGTCTCCTTTGCGGTACTCCCGGTAGCCGACGGGGCTGATGCCGTGACCGAAGCGCAGGGACTTTCTGCCTCCGCTGTAGGCGGTCGATACCCGCTTTTTGACGAGCAGGGAGAACTTCTCCAGCTCTTTGAAGAACTCTGTATCCATGATTTGTCCTGAAGACTAAAAGACCTAAAGATATATTTCTCAGAGCGACTGGCTCTTTAGAATGTCCGTTACCACCTGGTCGCGGGTGAGACCCTTCCTCTCCGCCTCAAAGCCTAGGATGATGCGGTGCCGCAAGACGGGATAGGCCATGACATGCAGATCCTCTTTGGAGACATAGTTTCTGCCCTGCAGGAAGGCCCTGGCCTTGGCAGAGAGGATGAGGCCGATGGTGGCCCTGGGGCTGGCACCGTACTGGACGCCTTCCCACTTACGCGTGGCCAGCACGAGATTCACGGTCGCAGTCTTCAGATCATCGGAGACAGGTATGTCGCGGCAGAGCTGCTGCAGCGCTATCACCTCTTCCTTGCTGACCACCGGCTCCACGCTCGGCTCGCCGCGAATGGTATATCTCTCCAGAATCTCCAGTTCCTCTTCTCGGGAAGGATATTCCATGAAAATTTTAAGCAGGAATCGATCCAGTTGTGCTTCGGGCAGAGGGAAGGTGCCTTCCATCTCGATTGGATTTTGCGTGGCCAGGATGAAGAAGGGCCTGTCCAGAAGATAGGTCTTGTTTCCTACAGTTACCTGCTTTTCCTGCATGGCCTCTAAAAGAGCGCTCTGCGTCTTGGGAGATGCCCGGTTGATCTCGTCGGCCAGGACGATGTTGGAGAAGACGGGCCCCGCCTCGAAGCGGAACTTTTTGCCTTTATCGATCTCTTCGATGATGGTGGTGCCGGTGATGTCGGCAGGCATAAGGTCCGGAGTACATTGAATCCGGCTGTAATCAAGGCCCAGGCAGGAGGCTGTGGTCTTCACCAGCAGCGTTTTGGCGAGACCTGGATTGCTCTCCAAGAGGGCATGGCCTCCCGCCAGGATGGCGACCAAAAGCTGCTCGATGGCCACATTCTGGCCGACTATGACTTTGTCGATCTCGCGCCGCAGCTTCTTGAAGATCTCCGGTGCCCGGCTGTAGACTGCTTTCTGATCCTCCGACATTATTCTCTCCTTCTCTCAGTTTCTGGAGGGGGTTTTCGGGTAATTATAGCTTTTCCCTATAGCTTTTTCCTTGATTATATAGCAAGGCATTTGGGAACTGCTTGATTTACCCAGGTTCGCAAATCTTCATCCGCTTCCCCGATCTTTCTGTCAACAAGAATTCGCTTAACCGTCATCATCCAATTTACTCTGATCATGGAATCATACAACAAACCAGATTTATCAAACGTTGCAGTTCCCTTTAAAATTAATCTTTCGAATGGCTCTGGATGATCATTAATTCGAGTTGTTATATACGCAACAATTAGCTGCATATCCTTAAGATCATGGTATAGAACCAGCGCAGGTCTAACTTCGTCCGTCACAAGATCAGTGTGAGAAAGAGGAAGCAGAATTATGTCGCCTTTCTTTATATTTTCGTGCATGTATGGGTGCTTGAGTAGTACTTATGAGGTTCGTCTGGGAGCGAGATCGAAGATATCTCCATCAAGCCATCTATTATTTCATCTTCGGACATGCCAGCATCAGATTTATAGGAAATATGCCTTTCAGTATGCGAAGCCGCAGACACTATTTTATCATTTACACTCTCACACATTACAACTACTTACTTGCTGCCTAGAATATAAGCCTTTCATCGAATGAGCGTATATTTATTAGCTATATAAAATAAAATTTGTTTGACCTCTAGCACGTCACTTTTCCCCCAGCAGTCTCCTCAACTCGGCCACATTTGCCTTGATCTGGTCCTCCAAAGCCTCGATCTTGTCCAGAATCACTTCCGGCTTCTCGTACTCTACCTCTTCGTACTCGATCTCTCTGTACTTCGAAATGGAAAGGTCGTAGCCGTTCTCTTTGATCTCGCTGTAGGGCACGAAAAAGCACTTGCCCTTCCGGTCCGTGGGGCTCTCCTCGCGTCTCTTTTTGTACCGCTCGATGATATCCGGAATGTCGCCCTTGCCGTCGATGAAGTTCCTCTTGTCGTCCAGGGAGTAGCCGTCCTTCTCCATTTTGTAGAACCAGACCCGCTCCGTCCTGCCGCCCTTGGTAAAGATCAAGACCGCCGTGGACACGCCCGCATAATGCCGGAAGACTCCCGAGGGCATGGAGACAATGCCTTCGAGCTGGCACTTTTCCAGCAGGAGATGCCGCAGCTGCTTGTGGGCCTTGGAGCTTGCGAAGAGCACGCCGTCGGGCACAATTACGCCGCACCGGTGCACAGTAGGACTCTGCGCCGCATAATAGTAATAGCGTGCGGAAGATGAGGTTGCTGCAAATGCCATCAGGCACGATGACGGTTGTCACCTTCCAGCAGGATTCTATCCACCCGCTCGCACCGGCCCCAGCAGGAAGGCCCAGCGCCGGATAGCTCAAGCAAGGCCAAACGCCGCACGCGGATTTGAAGCTGCTTGGCCAGGGCCGCATGGTCCTTCCCGCAAACAGGTTCTCCCTCTACGGTGCCCCAGTAGTTCTCCGTTCGTTCGTCCTCTGTGCACTCTGTGCCTCCGTGGTTAAATTCCGTAACCCTGGGTTTAATTATCATCGCCATTTCCAAAACCAGCTACTTCACACACACGAGAATGCGAGGAACTATTTTCATCCCACAAAGGAAGCAGGTAGCAAATGATTTTTTATAGGAAGATATGCAATATTTGTTGATCAAGGAACCCTATGACACACATGAGCCCAAGAGTTGCCGTCAGCAATACAGGTCCGCTGATTTCAGCACTACAATGCGATTGCATGCATATCTTGCTTCAGTTCTACGACCAGATACATATACCGGCAGATGAGATTCCTGAATACCGAAAGCATGGTGCAGATCCTGAGATCAAGAAGCTTTTAGATACCGGCTTTCTTGTTGTCCGCCAGGATTTCGTACCAGAGGAAACTGACGCAGCAAAGGCCATAGCTGCAGAGATTGCAAACCACCGAGCCACTAGGGATAAAAATCCTCAACACCACCTTCCAGAGTCCTTTGCCATAGTATTAATGCTGAGAAGCAATTCTCAGGCAGAGGAACTGCTCATAGATGAACTGGCCGCAAGAGATGTTGCCAGGCTAAGAAAAGTACCCGTCATTGGATTTCCTGGTATCTTGATTCGGGCTTGTCGGCAGCGCATTATTGAGCCTGAGGATGTGCTAAGTGCACTTGAGGAATGCCAAAGACAAGGAACGCATTACTCTCCCAAGTTGATAAACGAAATATATAGCAATTTGAAGAGGCCATAAAATGAAAAAAATCTATGCACCACACGAGCCGGAAGAAGAGGTGCTATCAGCTGCAGACGCCATCCAGGATGCAGAGCAATCGGAAGCTCGCTGGCAGGCCTTTGAAAAAGGTGAGAAAATGTGTCGAGTACTTGTCGAGTTGCCGCAGCCTGCCTTCTCCAGATTGGAGAAGCTGGCCCTGCAAAGAAAAAGGACCGTGTCTCATCTTGTAGAAGAGGTTATCACCGGCCTGGTGGACGTTTTTGTTCTTCCGGAAGAAAAAGCCTGAGGCAACCATATTTTTCAACTGGCCGACGGATTTTCCATAGCCGTATCCTTGCCCATCATCCCCGCCCCAACTCTCGCTGGCATCACTGGCCCGTCAAACCCGCCCTTGGCCCGGCTGATGTCCACAATAGACCCGGATCCCGGCACCGGCGCGCCGTGGGACTCTGCGCCGCATAATAGTAATAGTGTGCGGAAGATGAGGTTGCCGGAAACACCATCAGGCGCGATTGCGATTGTCGTCCTCCCGGCAGCTCTCGATCAGTATCCCTTTGTGGCAAGCCCGTGGGCTGGCCTCCTACGGCCGCTCAGCAATCAGCTCTCCTTCCCGCAGGCTCCTGTCCACGCGCGCGCACCCGGCCCCCGGCCCTCCATCCGCCCGCCCGAGAGCACGGCCGCCTTCGCCGCCAGGCTCTTGCCCGGCATGAATCTCGCTCTTCCCAGCAGCAGCTCCAGCCGGTCTTGCATGCTCTCGCCCTCATCGATGCCCACCGGCTCCAGCCGGAAGGCCTAGCCGGATAGCTCCCGCAGTGCTAAACGCCGCACGTGAACGTCAAACTGCTCAATCATATGCATCTCCTATCGCCAAATAGATATCTGCATAGAAGCTGCTTTCAATATATCCCAAATATAGGCAATCCTGCTATTCATACTATTAGATTCTATCACTTCTATTTTCTAAGTCTAAAAAAGATGTGGTGATCTAAACATAGACCGCGGTTCCTGGTTCCACGTTGATTATCTTTAGGACTCCCCTTTGGAAGAACATGGTCTTAGGGTAGTTAAACTGACCATCATAGACTCTAATGTCATGGTTCTGATTACCAACAACATTAAAGCTGAACCTTCCGTCCAGAGCATCTCCAATCGTACCTTCAGTGCCGATTATTGTGCCATCCAAAAATACTTGATATCCACGCATCCCTTGGGACACAATTGTAACAGGCGTGTCCCCATAAGTTGTAGATGGTATTGTTACTGGTGGCAGAGTCTGAGTTGGAGGATAGGCAGGAACTGGCTGTTGGTATGATGGCGGATAGTAGCTCGTAACATCGATGACTATCGAATTACTCACTTGACCGCCAATAACGAAGAGCAGTATGTGTTGCCCGATTTCACCTGCATTGAAGCCTATCTGGCTGTTTCCTGGGAAGAAGTTGAAGCTATTCTTGGACAGTATTCCATTGGGATTTATCTCATATAGGTATCCATTGCCACCGGGGGAAGTTGTTGCCAAGAGGGACAGACTAGACCCTTGTGGAACTTGGGCATACTGCGTCCAGCTTGTGGCACCCCGTATCCACAGGGAATTGCCTCCTGTATATGTGGCATAGGTCTGGTACTGAGAGTATGGCACCTCATGCATCTGGTAACCGAAGTAGAGCGTGGAGGGAGTAATCTGGATCGAATATTTCTGAGGCGCGATGATGTGGGTGCTTGCAGCAACCGAAGACGACATAGAATAATACTGGGAATACTGCAAGATGGAATTCGGACTGATCTTTTGGCCAACTTGCGAGGATGTGCCTTGCTGCATGGTGGCTTGAGTCTGAACTTGACTGCTGGATGTTTTAGTTGAAGACTGGCTGGTAGATCCAGCAATCAAAGGTTGGCTGGTGTATGCTGCAATTGAAACCTTGCTATCCGAGGATGACGTTTCTGTGGTAGCAGCCACCTCTATCGTTCCGCTTATTGCTGTATTCATGAGGCTATATGTGTAATCGCCAAAAGTGCCGAAATAAAACGAGAACTTTTTGCCTGGATTTATGACCACAGAATCGAATTGTCCGTAGCTGCTTAATACATGTACCTTTCCATCCTGATTATGCCATGTTACAATTGATCCTGGGGGCACCACCAGAATTGATGGCTTGAATGAATCATCCTTGATATTTATGGTATATCCAGAGCCACCATTTCCAGAGGAATCCGATTCTTTGTCCTTATCTCCAGAGCCACTATTTCCTGGGGAATCCGATTGTTCTTTGTCCTTTCCATTACCTTTGCCCTGATCATTATCCTTGGCAGCTATGCTGGACGAGCTAATGACAAGAAGCAACATCAATATAAGCAAATATCTTTTCATAATCCATTCTCCTATATAGATTCGCTAGATAACAATAATACTCTTACTACTTATAATAGTAGCCTTTATGTGTTGAAGAATCCAAAGATTTAAAGGTTGGTATTTCAACCAATGAGGCAACCATATTTTTCAACTGGCCGACGGATTTTCCATGGCCGTATCTTTGCCCATCATCCCCACCATCCACCATGGCGCTCGCCAGCATCACCGGCCCGTCGAAGCCGACCCTTTCCCGGCTGGAGGCCACGATAGACCCGGGTCCAAGCACCGGCGCGCCGTAGGACTATGCGCCGCATAATAGTAATAGCGTGCGGAAGATGAGGTTGCAGGAGACCCCCTCAGGCGCAATGACGATTGTCGCCCTCCCAGTAGCACTAATCTATATCCCTTTCTATATCCTTTGTAGCGGGCCGCCGCCCCGCCTCCTACGCCCGGGCGGCGATCAGCTCTTTGAGCAGAAGTTCATTTTAAAACCGTAGCTGCCTGCCATTCTCTTCACGACTACCAAAAATTTATATTTTCAGCTGCCGTTAAATATTGCATCATTAGCGAATAAAAAAAGATGGAATGATTTCCGGTTAAGATTGTCATTGGGCAATGTGATATTATGAATGTTCAAGATAAGATCGTCATCGTAACCGGTGCCTCATCGGGCATCGGCCTGGCTACTGCCAAACTTCTCGCGGAACACGGCGCGAAAGTCGTCCTCGTCTCTCGTTCCAAGGAGAAACTGGAGAAGCTCTCCAAGGAGATTCCATTATCTATTGCCATTGATGCCGATATGACGAAGATCTCCGATATAAAAAGGGTGGTAGAGCAAACGCAGGAGCATTTCGGAAGAATTGATATCCTGATCAACAATGCCGGGCAGGGATACGATGCTCCCATTGAAAAGACCAATATCGACACGTTTCATTATATCTTCGACCTTGATGTCGTCGGACCGCTTGCAGCCATGCAGCAAGTAATTCCCATCATGAGGAAGCTGGGTGGAGGAGCAATCATCAATATCAGTTCAGGTACAGCGCTGATGTATCTGCCGAACATGGGTGCCTATTCGGCATCCAAGCGAGCTCTGGCCAATATCAGCCTGACAGCGCGTGAAGAGCTGAAGAAGGATAATATTATTATCAGTGTGGTGTATCCCTATATTACACTCACTGATTTTGAGAATAACACCATAAAAGAGCCTGCAAATAATGGCGAAGAGCAAGCAGGCAATGCCCCCTTTCCACCAGACTCTGCAGAATTAGTGGCCCATAAGATACTGGACGGCATAGAAAGCGAGGCGGCGGAAATCTTTGCCCATGATTGGATGAAGAAAATGGGCAGAAGAGAAGACTAACATTGCAGCTTTGCATTTTGAGGATACTGGAGAGGGTGAGGCACGATAAACGCCCCGCCCGCACACGCTGGCGCATGGATCGATAGCTTTACTGGGCTGGAAGTGTGCCGCACCAACACACTTTTTCCAGCTCATGACAGCCAGGAAATCAAGTTGACTTTTCTTTTAGTAAATCTAATTTTTTAAACAATTTTAAATAATATGGCATTCTATACGAGCACGATGAGTCAATTGGAAATCATCAAGGACGCTGTGGCGGGAAGAACAACAGACG
The DNA here is from genome assembly GCA_025361645.1 of Methanothrix sp. GTDB lineage: Archaea > Halobacteriota > Methanosarcinia > Methanotrichales > Methanotrichaceae > Methanothrix. Next base: position 35,011 of record JANYKI010000077.1, on the reverse strand, counting down.
ATATAAGGATTGTACCAGAAGACGAAAGAGTTGCTCGAGAATTATATACAGAGACATTGCCCTCTGGGGCGATCTGATGGATTCCTTTCATCTATTCCTGATATTTCTCGTGCTTTTCATAGCGATGCTGATAAGCATCAGCCTTCTCACCTCTCGCAACCAGAAGTCAGTCACTGACTTCTGGCTTGCCGGAAGGGAGTTAGGCGCTGGAATCATAGGCTTGTCCACAGCAGCCTCCTGGATCAATGCGAGCGCACTTCTGCTGGCGACGGGCCTGTTTCTCCTCATCGGCATAGGCTCGATTTGGGTTTGGGTCTTCCCCAACATCGCCGCTCTTATCATAATAGCGGCCATCTCAGGAAGGATCAAGAACATCCCCGCTCTGACTCAGCCAGAGCTCATGGAAATTAGGTACGACCCACTGATCCGGGCGCCTGTCGCCGTGGCCGTTACGATCATGATGATACTTTTCTCGGTTACTGATTTCATAGGATTCAAGCTGGTGCTGGGCACCTTCTATGGGATCGAACCCCTCTATGCCATCCTGATAATGGCTGTTTCCGTGGCCTTTTACGTCAGCGTGGGCGGCTTTCGTGCCGTGGTCTGGGCCGACTTGCCGAAATATGCATTGCTGGCAGTGCTGGCCGTGTTTGTGGCCGCAATGGCTCTGATGCTTCCTATCCAAAAAGGCTTATCCATTACAGCTACAGCCATTGCTCTCGGTCCAGAGTGGTGGAATCCTTTCGTCATGGGCGGTGTATTGGGCGCGTTGGTGTTTCAATTGGCCCTTTTGCCAGGATGGGTGGCAGAACAAGATCCCTGGCAGAAGATATGGGCTGCTCGTGACGAAAAATCAGCTAAGAGGGGTTTGATCTTAGGAGCCGCACTTATGGCATTGATCTATTTATGCTGCTTCTTGACGGCCATTGGACTGAGTGCTCTATATCCCATGCCAACGAGTGAGGTGGAGGCAGAGATGCTCTATCCAACGTTCATCAGCGCCAATGTCTCCCCTCTGGTTCTGGCCTTGCTTACCTTAGGATTTCTTGCCGCATGCATGTCCTGCACGTCCACCTTTGCCACGTCAGGAGCCTCTTGCGTCTCCAGAGACCTGATACAGAGGCATATCAAGCCTGGAGCTACCATGAAAGAGATGCTGAGCATAAACAGAGTCCTTGTAGTGGTCATGATCGCCACATCTGCCTTCATAGCCCTGAAGATGGAAAGTATCCTGGACGCTGTCATAATAGCCACGGTTATAGGCACTACCTCCTATTTCTTCCCCATAATCGGAGGTCTCTACTGGAAGCGTGCCACCAAGTGGGGGGCGCTGGCTGCCTTGATCGTCGGGGGCGGCACTCAAATCTTACTCATATCTTATGAGATCTTCTGGCTGCACCAATCGCTGGAGACTATCTCACCCTTACTTACAGAGCATGGGGTACTGGTTGGCCTATCTCTCAGCGCCATTTTCTTCATCGGAGTATCTCTGGCAACACCACCTACTGAGAGGGTAAGGCTTGCTCCCTTTTTTCACGATGTTGCGAAAGAGGTATTCCGAGGCCAAAGCCTGGAAGTGAATAAAGATAGCTCCCTTTATCTTGAGGTGATGGGGAGTATAAATCAGAAGGTCTCCGGAGACAGGGCCCATCTGAACCTCTCCATAGATCTCCGGCCTGTGCCGGCAGATGGCGCACACATTCCAGTAGAATTTGAATGGAATGGATATGTGAAGCGGCTCAAAGCATCACATCCCAGATGGTACACGCCCACTGGGAGCCACATCGTCTACAGGCTCTCCCAGGCAGATATGTCGGCCAGCATCAAGATGGTTCGCGGAGATTTGCTCCAGATCTGGCTCTCAGCCGAGCCGAGGCTGGACCAGATTGACCGGCAGATGGACGAACTCTACCTGTCTTACGAGGAGATTGGGGACTGTGTGATTGAGTTTGGTCTCCGCGCGTCTCCGACAAAATCATGAATCTAGATATTGTTGCGCCTTATGCCCACGGGCCGAAGGCATGGAGACAATGCCTTCCAGCTGGCACTTTTCCAGCAGGAGATGCCGGAGATTTTTGTGGGCCTCGGAGCTTTTGAAGAGGACGCCGTCGGGCACAATCACGTAGCACCGGCCATTGATGGAGAGAAGCTGCATCATCCTTTCCACAAGGCGCCGCGGTTGGATCAAGCGGATGGCCTCCTCGCTCTCTAGCTTTTTATGTTAGGGGTTGGAAGGTTAAATAGCACATTTCCGCCCCCTGATCCAATGGGTACATACAAGACGTTAGGGTTGGTCTTTATTCCCTGAACAAATTCCCAGGAAACCAGTGTTGGCGTAACTGATTCTCCCTTGATACGGTTTGCCTCAGCAATGCCCTTTGCTTCAATGACCAGTCTCTTGGCTTCTTGCTCGGATTGCTGGATGGTGAACTGCATCTGCTGAGCTTGTTGCTGCTTCTGCTGTTTAATTGTAATGGCTTCCTGAAGCTCCTTTGGCAGATAAATTCCCCTTAGCCAGACTCTTTCGATGATAATGCCAGTTTGACCAAGCTCTTGCTTAAGGTGCTTTTCAACATCTGCTTGAATTTCAGTCGACTTGTTTGTGTATATGTCTTCTGCAGTGTATTTTTTGATTTCAGAACGCAATAGGCCCATGAAGGAGGGGGTCAATTTTGTATCGACATAGTCTCCTCTTACGGTTCTGTATATTTCGGGAGCTTTAGTCGGATCAAGATGCCAGAGCACGCTACTGTCAAGCTTTATTTCAAGACCTTCACTCGTTAGCGTCCCAGTTACTTCTTTGTATTCTATTTGCTGGGTCTGAGTATTCATCTCATGGACGCCGGTGAGCGGATCTTTAAAGTTGAATCCAGGACTGAGCACGATGTCGGAAACCACTCCGAACCGGTCCAGCACTCCGACATTACCAGCTGGAATTACTGCAATAAAGGATCCTCCCACTAGCCCAAGCAGTATCAGGGATATGACTGCAATCACGAGGAATGCCTTTAACCCAAAAGAAAACTTTGGAGTTTTGGGCATCTTCTGCTTTATTTTCTCTCTTAATATATCGCTATCTATTCCGCTCATATATCAGAGAATGAGGACGTCTAAGAATTTAGTTCTTTCGACAAGAATTTCGCGAAATGTTCAAAAGCATATCACGCCATCTCTCCGTAAAATTTAAAGACCGTATATGAATTTCCAACAACTTGAATTTCTGACATTCCAAAAAACTCCTTATTCCAATTCGTGGGCAGATATCTTGCGATTGCTAGAGCAGCCCCGCTGATTAGTAATACTATGAAGAAGAACAATCTTTTTTCAATGAATGAGAAGGCACCGACTAGTAAGCAAATCAAGGACACAATCGCCATTACATTTCCCCAGCCAACATGTTTCAGTCCGCCCGTTATTTGGATTGTGTTATCATCCACCATTTCTACAAGCAGCATGATATTATTCATGTTGATTGCCATCGATTCTTCCACCCGCTGATTGGTGCCTACAACGTTTGACGGGTTTTCAAAGTCAAATTGAGCCCCGTTGTCAGTCATAACTACCAAAGGAAGATCAAAGCTTCCCAAGAAGTTTCCACTTGTGTGCTTGCCATCAATTACATACTCGGTTACCAGTTCAAGCGGTTTGATTTTACTAACCAGTGCGACTTTTTCCGAGTCGGATGGAACTTTGACAAGCCTTGCCAAATTAACCAGGTCGCTAGCGGCTTGTGCTGAGTCAAAAGCCCTTAACCGATTCAAGGCATCTTTATCGTTGCTGAAAATGAAATCATCAACGACCTCAGGGAAAACGTTCTGCCCAGGGGTCTTGTAGCGATTCTTAATTGCTTTTTTCATTTCCCCAACGCTCACCAGGAACACCGGGCCAAGGATTTCTATCTTATTCTCGGTCGTAATAATTTTAGGATTCTGAAGCTTCACTACTCTTGCAGAAGCTTTTCCTCCGATCTTTTTAGAAGGTAGATGAGAGGTGGCGGCAAGTGTTATCGCCTCAATCTCTTTATCCATCAAATTGGAAATCTCTTGGATTTCATTCATAGTTTCACCGCTCTAGGATGACAACATAAAACGGACTGCTAATATACACCGTCCCCGTTTGGCGGTATATCCGGTTGTCTATCTGCACTATGTCGGGATCGGTTCTTGGCAGGATCTTTAAAACCTCAGCCGGAGTATCAAGGTCCTTTGCGACATCAGAGTACTTTGGTCCGGTTATTGAGGTTTCACCCCCTTTCACGTAGAGGACATCTGGATCTTTGCATGACTGAAAAACCATGTCGCTTTCCGCCAGACTCACTTCAAGATCTTCTGGATTATCTACGTTGCTACATGTCAATTGTCTCCCCTTAAAAGATTCGCCGAATCCTGAGATTCTTATCGACAACAATTCACCGGCGCCGGCAACAATGATTACTTTTCTTGAAACAAAGTATCGAATAGGAGAGTGCTTAAACTCGGCATCCATGCATGCCGCCAATCGTCTGGCAGTTTCTGGATCGATTTGCCCTTGTTTCGCAATTTCTATTAGCTCTTGCTTCATATTTCACAAGATCGTTGAACCTGCATTTATTACTATTCATAGATCATGGAAATTGAACCCCACCGCCCGACAGCTCTCGATCAGTATCCCTTATGTAGTTAGAAGAAGTCGGGCCTCCCCTATATTAACATGTCTGTAGAAAAATTTAAATACTATTCTTACTACTCTTTCTTTTGTGCACCAGATGACATTTGGCCAATCGATAAGGCTTTTCATCATATTGGCATTACTATGGTCATCCATCATATTTTCTCAAGGATCGGCTTCCTCAGAAAATGCGAGTTGTGCCTTCTCGGGATCCGTTTTGAATGCAGGCCGATTACTGCAATGGACGGGGTACGTGGGCATCGTGCCCTATTGGCCGGGACCGTTGATCTATGTCGAAATTCATAATAATCCTCCTGAAATACCGATTATCCCCAATGGAGCTGCCAATGGCGTCCCTGCAGCATCCTATAGCTATTCCACCAACGCCATCGATCCGGATGCAGATCAAGTCAAGTTCACCTTCGATTGGGGAGACGGAACCGAATCGAACACGCCTCTCATCAATTCGGGCGTTGCTGCGAGCGCTAATCACACCTGGAGCAAGGCCGGGACATATAAGATCAGAATCATTGCCACCGATAGCAAGGGCGCGTCCTCCGAATGGTCGAAGCCGCTCAACATCACCATAAATACGCCGCCAGGCAAACCCAATGCACTATCCGGCCCAATTTCAAGCCGGCCTGAAATCTCCAATAATTATACAGTATCCTCCGCTGATCCGGACAAAGATCAGATGAGATACACCTTTGATTGGGGTGATGGAACAAAATCGATCACCGGCTTTCTCGTCTCCGGTGCAAAAGCAACCGTGAATCATACCTGGAAGAAAGCCGGAACATACCAGATCAGAGCCAATGCCGTTGACGAAAGAGGGTCATCCTCCGGATGGTCAGAGGCGCAAAATGTCATCATAAATTCTCCCCCTGATAACCCCTCCAAACCATCCGGCCCCGGATCGGTCTATGCCTGGACCGCATATACTTACACTTCATTGGCAACCGACCCCGACGGAGATGAAACCGAGTACATCTTCGACTGGGGAGACGAAAATATATCCAGTACGAATCTGATCAGATCCGGGAGCAATGCAAGTGCAGTGCACAGTTGGAGTGAAGAAGGAGACTACCGGATCAGAGTCATTGCCAGAGATAGGATAGGAGCCTCATCAAATTGGTCTGGGAATTTGACAGTAACCGTTAATGCAAACAGCAAACCCAATAAGCCAAAGGAACTATTCGGACCGAGCTCTGGCTACACAGGAATCGCTCACAGCTACTTTACAATGGCTAAGGATATCGATGGCGACAAAGTTATGTACTCCTTTGATTGGGGAGATGGGACTACCACTACTACTGAAATAGTAGATTCCGGCTCAGTTGAAAGCGCACCTCATACCTGGTCCAAAGCGGGAAGTTACCTGATTATGGCCAACGCTACAGACAGCAAAGGTGCATCATCAGGATGGACGGATCTTATGAATGTAACTATCAGCGACAATGATCCACCCAATTCGCCCATCGTACCAGCGGGACCGACCTCTGGACGCAGCAAGGCCACTTACAGATATGCTACATCTGCAAACGATCCGGATGGAGATCCGGTCAAGTATGTCTTCGACTGGGGAGATAAAACAACTTCCTGGACAGGTTTGGCCTTCATTGACTCCGGGAAGAAGGAAAGCGTATCTCACAAATGGAGCCAGGCCGGAACATACCAGGTCAAAGCCATGGCCCAAGATGATAAAGGAGCGACATCAGGATGGTCGAATTCGCTGATGATCAATATATCCTCGGATTAAAGGAGGCTCGCTTGCAGCACGGCTGACCGTTCTTTGCGCCTTAACGTAGGATTCAACCGGGTCCGGTTTCACGCGAAGGCGCGAAGCCGCGAAGTCAAAACATTGGTTTATTTCGGCCTCGCGGTACTAGGATTTTTTAGCTTAAGGTTATCATTACTGTCAGCGGATTCGACTGTGATATAGAGGTAGCCCCTTTGCTATCCGTGGCCATGACTTTAACCGGATACGCCCCTGCACTGCTCCATGCATGAGATGAGCTTGCGCTTGTTCCAGAGTTGACTAAACTTGTCACGGAGGTTTTCCCATCGCCCCAGTCGAAGGTGTATTTCAGCTTATCTCCATCTGGATCGGTTGCCGATGTTGCATAGCTGTAGGATTTTTTGATCTTGCCCAACGTTGCGCCTGACGGGACAGACGGCGTGCCTGGAACGCCATTTGGACTTATCGTAACGGATAGATAGACTGAATATCCAGATACAGCTCCCTTGCTGTCCGTGGCATTGGCCTTAACCTGATAGGTTCCGGCCGCGCTCCATGCATGTGTACTGCTCGATTTTGTCCCAGAATTTACCAGGTTGGTATCCTTTTTTGTTCCATCACCCCAATCGAATGTATACTTAACTTGATCTTTATCAGGATCGGTTGCTGATGTGGTGTAGCTGTAAGCCACTCCTGCATAACCTTTTGCGGATCCTGAAGGCTTGCTGGGAGCGTTTGGCGACTTGTTCGGATTGACGGTAACAGTTAATGAGCTTGAGTATCCAGATACGGCACCCTTGAAATCCGTTGCATTTGCTTTTACCAGATAAGTTCCTGGTGTGCTCCAAGCATGCGTTGCACTCGATTTTATGCCAGACGTGACCAAACCAGTTTCCGATTTGGTCCCATCACCCCAATCAAAGGTGTACTTTACCGTGTCTCCATCAGGATCTTTTGCTGACGTAGAGTAGATATACAGTGATCCTGCAACGCATGTAGCTGACCCTAAAGGCTTGCTGGGCGTTGTCGGTGGCTTGTTTGGATTGACGATAATGGTCAGTGAACTTGAGTCTCCAGATACGGCTCCCTTGCTGTCTGTGGCATTGGCTTTGACCTGATAGGTTCCGGCAACGCTCCAAGCATGCATTGCACTCGATTTTATACCAGACGTGACAAGACCAGTTTCCGATTTGTTCCCATCTCCCCAATCAAATGTATACTTAACTTTATCTTTATCAGGATCCGTTGCTGATGTGGAATAGCTATATGATGATCCAGCAACGCATTTAGCTGATCCTAAAGGCTTGCCGGGAGCATTTGGCGACTTGTTCGGATTGACGGTGACGGTTAGTATGCTTGAATATCCTGAAGTGGCTCCCTTGCTGTCTGTGGCATTGGCTTTAACCTGATAAGTTCCGGCTTTGGTCCATGTGTGAGATGCACTTGCAACTGTACCAGAATTAACCAAACTGGTCACCGAGGTTGTTCCATCGCCCCAGTTGAAAGTGTACTTCACTTGGTCTCCGTCAGGATCGATTGAAGAGGTAGCATAGCTGTAGGGAGCCAAAGCAAAGCCCACGTCTACTCCAATTGGTGTATCTGGCGCGTTGGGAGGTCTATTTACTATGCTAACGCTGATTGTATTCGACCATTCTGAGTCTAAGCCTTTGCTATCTGTAGCTTTGGCCTTGACCTGGTAGATTCCGGTATTGGTCCATTTATGAGATGCACTTGCGACTGTACCTGAATTAACCAAACTAGTCACCGAGGTTGTTCCATCGTCCCAGTCGAAGGTGTATGCGATCTGGTCGCCATCGGGATCGTTGGCTGATGTGGAGTAGCTGTAAGAGGTTCCTGGAATGCCTGAAGCTTGCCCGGAAGGTATCGCGGGAGTGTTTGGTGGGGTGTTTATGGTGACATTTAGTAAGCCCGACCATTCAGAGGATGCGCCTTTGCTGTCCGTGGCCTTGGCCCTGACCTGGTATTTTCCTGAACTGTTCCAGATATGAGTTGCATTGGCGCTAGTTCCGGAATCGACGAGATCGGTCTGCCAGGTCGCCCCGTCTCCCCAATCAAAGGTGTATGCGATCTGATCTTCATCGGGGTCGGTGGTGGAGGTGGAATAGCTGCAGGCGATACCTCGAACGCCCGCAGTCGATCCTGATGGGGTGGTGGGGGTGTTTGGCGGATCATTTTCTTTTTGCTGGTTGCCGAAGTCTATTCCTGTAACATCAGCATCTGAGATCATAATTGTATGAGTCCCTGGTGCTGCAGGAAATGTCTGAATCCAAGATGGCAGGATTTCCTCGCTTAAGGTATAGTTGCCAGCTAATAAGTTCTCAAACTTGTATGACCCATTGGCATCGGTAGTTGCAGTGAGACTTGTTCCATCAGATCCATTTAGCTTAATGGTCCATCCGAGCAGGCTAAGCTCGCCGTTGTCTTTCACACCATTTCCATTGGCATCATTGAACTTAGTTCCTGAGACCGAAAAATTGATCTTTATATTCCCAAAATTCTTATCGGTTACACTTGTATTTGCAATCTCAATGGTATAATTATTCGGCGATTTAGGGAGCGTCTGAATCCAGCCCAACTTGGGCACTTCATTTAAAATGTACGTGCCCGGCACGATATCATCGAAGCTATAAGTGCCATTAATGTCTGTAGATGTTGTTATCGTGGTATTATCGGGCTTAGCCAGTTCTATCGCCCAGCCAGGAATTCCTGGCTCATCGGTACCCTTCACACCATCGCCATCCATATCATTGAACTTTAATCCGGATATCGAGGGACCGTATCCTTCAAAGTCCAGATAGCGATAAGCTCTCGTTGTATACGCATTAATAGCTGAATCGGGATGATTGAGGTCAGCCGTATGATAGACGTATACATCTTTCAGGTAGTACGGACCGTCCACCTTGTTGGCTCGAATATTTCTGCCTTCGAAATTGAGCTGCATAATCCCGAGCTGGTTTGCAGATAGCCATGTAGTATTTTGTGCAACAGCAATCTGAGTTCCATTTTTATCAACTAATTTTGCTATAGCAAAGCAATAACCTTCTATGTTTGGGATTATCTCTATCCCATAAGTTAGTTCATCAAATAAGCCATCGCTATCAGTATCATTGCCTTGATCTGAATAGTTACCAGTTAGCCTTATTATGGGACAGAATTCTGTATAGTTGTACGCCGAAGTGCTATAGGCAGGGCTCACATCATCTACTATTGCGCCACTATCATTGAATAGCTTTAGATCTTTTATGATGTAAGGGCCATTCATGGCGTGCTTAAATATATCTATTCCGGAGAATTTTAAAAATATCAATTTATTCTCTGTGAATAAATATGAGCTATTTTCGGCTTTTGTTATGTTATTTCCATTGCTGTCACATAGCCATCCTTCTGCCCTGCCAAGCCCAGATTCGGTTACATTAACTCCTACCTCAGTGACTAAATAATCATACTTGGCATCGTCGTTTACGTCTAGACCAAGATCAGAATGTATGGGATCAAAGGTCGCAGAGATGTTTGATAACACATTTATATAAATTATGCTGGAGGCATTATGTCCGGCACTATCTGATGCGAGTACATGAATAACAGCATCTTCTGGCTTGGTTAGAGTAATGTTCATTTGAAGTGTGACATTTTCGCCGCCATCTAGATCTCCAATATCCCACATAGTCTCTGAAGACGTTGCGCCTTCAGGCAGAATTATCCTTGCGGAAACATTGGAAGCTATCAGATCGCCTATATTTTTAACCTTGAAATCAGCTTCAAACGGTATTTTGTGATCTTCAGATAAAGGAATACTTCCAGATTCGATATAGAGTTCAGGCAATTCCAAGACGTCTATCACTGGATATACCTTATTGAATCCGGTATCGTTGGAGAATACATTAAATCCAATTGTGCGTCCCCCAGCGGTAGGTATATTGAGATACCACGTTTTATTGACTATTTCACCAGGGGCAAGTCCTTTGATTGCGAAATCTGAATCACCAATCAAGCCAGAATCGGAAGGAAAATTGGCTGCTATAGATATGTTCCTTACAGTTTTATTTAATATATTTTTGATGCTCAAAGATACATTAAATTCGTTATTTATATTAACGCTTGATGGTATTGAAACTGAGACATCTAAGCCACTATTAATATCGAACTCTGCGAATCCTTTGCAAGTTTCGTTTATCCATGCATTGATAACATAGTGGCCATTTGTTTTATATTCCTCGGGAGTAAGATTATAGGAAATATTGATAGATCTCTTTGAAGGTATATTAATATAACTACTAATATTTAATAATTCAACAGGCAATCTAAATTCGCTCATTTCGCTTTCCTCGGAATATTGAGTGACGGTCATGTTGTAGGAATTTGCATAACTTAGGTCGCCCATGTTCCTGACTTCAAGGTTTATTGATATATCATCACCTAAAATATAGTCATGTTTATCTAATGCAGGATATATTCCAATAGAACAATTGTTGGACTCATAATTCGGCGATAACGGACAGTTTTGGTAATGATCGCATTTAATATCTTTTGAATCATGGATAACGTTCTTTTTATCATCGCATATTACCTTATTGGAGATGGCTGCCCACGCCATAGAATCCTTTTTATTTAATTTATTATCCAAATTCTCTAAATGGCTATCCCAATAATCCTGTGGCAAGATTGCATCAGTTGTAAGGCGACATGCCCTTATCGAATCTAGCACGTACCAATCATCAATTGAGCCTAATAAACTTCCTTTTAAAATTGCTTCTGTCCAGCAATGGAAATAATAAATTCCTTGTGGTCTATCCGAATTTTTTAAGCATTTATCCCCGAACCAAGTAGTAGTTACCGTACGAGAAGGTATGCCTACTGATCTTAAATAGGCGGTTAGAACATTTGCATAATCGAAACACTGCCCTTTTTGATCTATTTTATTAGGATCGTAAACCAAAGTATCTTGGTCAAAGTCAGGGTTTTTGTTCCATTTTATCATAGGTGTAACTTTCGCTCTTAATAAATTCGCTGCAACTTCAGGTGAGGTTTGCCCATCTATCAGCTCGATGGCCACGTTAAATATCTTTGGATTAAATATATTAAGTGCATACGAGATTTCTCCACCAAGATTTTCATCAAGGTCCTCTAACCTATCAGAATACACACATGTTCCTGAATGTCCTGCATAGTAATTGTATTCCGTTGGATTTAAGGTAAAACATTCATCAACACCCTTATTATTAAATATCACATAGAATATTTCTTCTTTGGGAGTTGTTAAATCTGGTCCATTTGCTGGATATGTTATCCTTGCCCTTGCTTTGTATTTACCTGCTGGAATTCCATTAGGTATTTCGCGCCAGTTCCCTTTGCTATCCTCGCATAGCCATTCCCAGACAGCTGTATATTTATCTCCATCTTTAATTGCTGGCGCTTTGCCACAATAGATTTCCTTATTTCCTTCAATTTTATAAATCCAAACATAAAAATAGCATATGCTATCAGGCACTAATGCATCTATTTCAAATGTCGGGTCATCATCTCCTCTCCGAAAAACCTTGAATCCATTCTTATCATAATCTGCTAGTCCTCCTTTGATATTAAAATCCTTGATAATAGGCTTTGGCGCTTCCGTTGAGCCTGCATTTTTAACGATTTCTTTTTTATCTGGTGTTACTTCTATAGTATCGGTTTTTCCATTATCGACATTGGCATGGCTATTCTTTGTACCATCTGCACCCTTATCTTTAGGGCTAAATAATCTGCCAATGCTATTTAAAATCCCTTTGAATTCCACCACGAAATCATTTAAAGTGATACCTGGGGCGCTATGCTTACTAGCGATGCTGCTAATTTTGGATATATCAAAACTATAATACCCATTGGAATCAGTAGTTACTGTAGCGATTGGATTTGTTCCTCCAGCGTTGTATAGATTCACAGTAGATCCCGGAATCCCCTCCTCTTCTGGATCTTCTACACCATCGTAGTTGGCATCATCCCAGACACGCCCGCCTATGTTCGAGGTGATATGAGTGTTATCCGTCACTTGCATTGCCGGATCGAATCCATTGGTCGTGGTCGGGCTACCTGATCCCATGTACACACCATACTGTTGATACCATGGGGTTTCAGCTGGAAGCATATCAGGCAGAAGTGCCTTGTTGGATTTCACGGCAACTTCTGTGCCATCGAATGTAATTAGTGAGTCGCTGCTGTATATCCCTCCGCCATAGCCTTGTGTAGCCTCATTGCTTATTATCTGGGTCGTTCCGCCGATGAACACAGTGCCTCTGTAGTCATAGCTGTATATCCCTCCACCATTATGCGGAGCTATATTACCACTGATGCTGCCCCCGTTTAGGTTCAACGTTCCCATAAAGTTGTATATCCCGGCACCATCATAGGCGTGGTTACTACTGATGCTGCCTCCTTCTAGGTTCAAGATTCCTCCCTGTTCGTTGTATATCCCGCCCCCTAGACCGTTATACCAGGTTCCAGCTGGGCCAGCGCTGGCGGTGTTGTCGGATATGGTGCCACCTTTAATCGTGAAGGTGCCATAATTATCAACGCCAGCACCATTACCAGAAGCCCCATTCCCTGATATGGTTCCGCTAACCATTTCTAAATTGCCGGTATTCACAATTCCCCCGCCTCTCCAATATCCACCCCCGTTTCCAGAGATCGTGCTATCCTTTAATGTCAGATCTCCACCAGAGTTGAATATACCACCGCCACCGCTTGGTACATCATTACTTGAGATTGTACTATCCGTTATTTCAGCTTTCAATTCAAGAGGCAATTTTCCAGAATTATCTAAGTATATCCCGCCACCGCAAGAAGCTTCGTTATTTGATATAGTACTATCAGTTACGGTCAAATATCCTGAACTGTAAATTCCACCGCCATATATTCCTGGGGTAGAGCCCCAAGGACTCGTGTAGTATCCATTATTCTGGATAGTGCAGTGGTCAACTGTGAGCGTACCTTTATTTAAAATGCCACCGCCGAGAACAGAGCCTGAATCCAACGTACCAATGCCATTCTGAATGAGCATATCCTTTAGATAGACGTCAATATTTGGATCACCCTTCTCGATGGTGAATACCGGGCCAGTATGATTGCCATCTACGATGGTTTTGCCTGCTCCGGCCCCTTTTATGGTCAACGACTTGTCGATGTGCAAGTTCTCCGTGTAAGTGCCTTCTCCGACATTGATTGTGTCACCGGGATTCGCGGCATCTATAGCAGCCTGGATACTGGTATACTCACATCCCTGATGACAAACATCCACCGTATTAGTAGGATCAGAGGAACTCAAAACAGCCACAAAGGCGTCAGGGCCTCCCGCATTCGATGCTTGTATCGGGTTTTGGGTTGGAAAGTTGGTTGACAATGTTAATCCGGTGACATAGGCGTCACCGTTGCTGTCAACTGCGATCCCGAAGCCGCCATCATCGATGCCATAGTTATTGTTGACGCTTCCTCCGAGGTAAGTGGAATAGACCAAGGCCGACCCAGCCGCATTGATCTTGGTGACAAAAACGTCATACGTACCGGCGCTCAATGCCTGTATCGGGTTTTGGGTTGGAAAGTTGGTTGACGATGTTAATCCGGTGACATAGGCGTTACCGTTGCTGTCAACTGCGATGCCATAACCATGTTCATCGCTGCTTCCTCCAAGATAAGTGGAATAGACCAAGGCCGACCCAGCCGCATTGATCTTGGTGACAAAAACGTCATTAATACCGACATTCAACGCTTGTATCGGGTTTTGGGTCGGGAAGTTGGTCGAATCTGTTTTTCCAGTGATATAGGCGTTATCGCTGCTGTCAACTGAGATGCCGTAGCCAACATCATCGCTGCTTCCTCCAAGGTAAGTGGAATAGACCAATGCGGTACCAGCCGCATTGATCTTGATGACGAAAACGTCATACCAATCGGTATCCCAACCGACATTAAATGCCTGCATGGGATTTTTTGTTGGAAAGTTGGCTGATTTTGTAAATCCTGTGACATAGGCGTTGCCGCTACCATCTACCGCGATGCTGCGGCCATAGTCTTGGCCGCTTCCCCCAAGGTAAGTGGAATAAACCAATGCTGGGTCGATCACCAATGGATATCTTCTGTCATAGGTTCCAATTTCAAAACCAATTCTTTGGCCTTTAATAAGTCGATACTGCACTTCAACCGTTACCCTGCTGCCATTGATTTCCTGGTAACAAATAGGCGCAGAATCCATTATGTTCCCTGCAGCAGTTCTTATCAGCACAGATCCGCCCTCGACAAGACTCAGGTTATCCTGGCCGCTATAGGAAAGAACTATCTGGGCTGGATCTGCTCCAGGACTCAGGACTAGCTCATGCTTCAGTTGGGCTTCTGTGCCTTTGAAGACAAGATCTACTCCAGGATAGAGGTTTTTGTACCTGACTGCTCCATAGGTTGGGACCTCGGTCGACCATCTGGACGAATCATTGCCGATGAAGAAGTTGGCTCTGCCTGGGAGCGGCTGCTCGCCCGTTATCTCCCCTGGCCTGGACCCTTTGAAGGCCATATGAACAACTGAGGAATTATTGCCGCTGGATAGTGCAAAAACGACCTCCGAGGGGGTAAAGAATACAGTTTGTCCGGCAGTCTTGACCATGAACTTCACATCAGGGGACGACTGGCCTTTGTTTTCAATGAAACTCAGAGGCAATTTGAGCATGGTGGCTTGGATTGACTCATTATTGATGATCGAGTTATTATTGATTTGGGCATAGTCTTTTACGCTGTTGTTCTGGGGTCCATCCATCCCTTCTCGCTCAAACGGCCCGTGCTCCGTTAAGGGCTCGCGCGCATGGGTGAGCGCGCCCTGGCTCATGTTCTCAGGTGTTGTGGCATTTATCGCGTTTGTCGCATTCATTGCTCCTTCCGGTTGGGCAAGATCGGCGGCTAGCGTGCCGGTCCATGTGGCACTGATCAACAGAACGAGAACAGAAACACGAAGCACCGCCCACAGAAAACCAGTTTTCCTATAAATCAAGCGCGACAACGAAAGCACCTGATTGGATGTATTCGGCGTGACGTCTTCAGGCCAATCATGCAAGGCAGACATCCTTACCGGATTCGATGGGGCATCATGATGATCTATTCCGATATCCTCAACAAATCCCAATATCTGGTGGATAAAGGCCATGATGGCCTGTAGGAATATGCGACAAGTTAACCCAGGGAACATGTTTCTGCCTCAGTATATTTATCATTGACGGAATGCTACGTTAGGCGGATTTTGGCCGACAAGTACGTATGATTTTACTTTATCAGATATCATATTTATAGATTGTTATACTCATTAAATTGATTAAAAATAATTTAAGAGTCCATTTGAAATACCTAATCAATAATTCTGAGGGATGTTCATCCTGTCCCCCGAAGAGCACTGCCCCCTTTGGCAGCAGCCAATGCCCTGCAGGAATTTCGCCCCCCCAGCAAGAACAAATGAAGCGCGAAAGACTCTGGAAGAGGTCCTGGACAATATCATTCCCTATCCATCTCCCTCATCCCCGTCATGGCACTCGCCAGCATCACCGGCCCGTCGAACCCACCCCTGGCCCGGCTGGAGTCCACGAAGACCTTGTCCATCAGCACCGGCGCGCCATAGGACGAAGCCTTGCATAATAGTAATAGTGTGCGGAAGATGAGGTTGCCGCAAATGCCATCGGGTGCGATGACGATGTCGTCTCCCCGGCAGCTCTCGATCAGTATCCCTTTGTGGCGAGCCTGCAGGCCCGCTTCCTCTGCCCGGGCTGCGATCAGCTCTCCTTCCAACAGGCTTCGGTCCACCCGCTCGCACCGGCCCATGTCCTCCATCCGCCCGCCCGAGAGCACGGCCCCTTTGGGCAGCAGGCCCATGTCCTGCAGGAATTTCGCACCCCCCAGCAAGAGCTCGAGGCGGTCCGACACCGTTTCGCCCTCATCGATGCCCACCGGCCCCAGCAGGAAGGCCCAGCCGGACAGCTCCAGCAGGGCCAGACGCCGCACGCGGATCTGAAACTGCTCTGCAACGGCCCGCATGGTCCTTCCCGCGGGCAGGTTCCCCCTCACCGCACCATCGATCTCGCCCTCGGCCAAAAGGCGCACCAGCTCCTTCCAGGGCTCTTTGCAGGCGACGTAATCGAGAGTACAGTCGCAACACGGATCGCCCACCAGGAGCAGATCGGCATACTCTGTGGCAGACTGCAGGGAGGCGATCAGCTCTGCGTCTGCATTCCAGATGCCGATGCCGATGCGGGCGTGCCTGGCTCTGGCCTTTTCCTGTAGTGAGCGCACAAAGTTAGAGTCCATATCAGTGAATTCCGGTTACGCACTCCTTTTCCAGATCGAAAAGGACAATCTCTTCCGACCCCTGCAAAATGACAAGCTTCCTCTCCTGTGTCACCCGGCCGATCACCCTTGCCGTCAGGCCGCGCCTTTCGAATACCTCTAAGACCGCCTCTGCATTCTCAGGTTTAGCGGTTACGATAAAGCCCATTCCCGGATACATCTTCAGCCAGCTTGCCAACTCCAGGCCCGCGGGAACAGGAATGGCTTCTACATCCACCACTGCGCCCACCCGGCTTGTCTCCAGCAGCATGCCAAGGGTCCCCAGCAGTCCCGGATTGCTGATATCTTTTCCGGCCTTGACGAGCCCCCTCTCGCCCAGCTCCTGCATACTGCCTAGCTGCATGAGCAGGGTCTTGCTGTCCTTGAAGCTGGTGGAGTCGAAGTTTATAGCGAATTTGGGATGGGGCTGGCCATCCATATCTGCGGCCGCTACTACTACCTCGCCCGCCCTGGCCGTGCTGCTTAGAATGACGCCGCTCTTCTTGGCCTTGCCAAGGATTGCCACGTCCAGAGCACTGTAAGGCGTGTCTGGATGCAGATGGCCGCCGATAATGGGCACATGAAACTTCTCAATTGCGGTCTTCATGCCTCGCAGGACTTTTTCCATAATCTCCTGGTTATCCACGGAGAGCACATCCACCATGGCCACCGGCCAGCCGCCCATGGCCGCGATATCGTGCACATTGACCAGAACGGAACAGTAGCCAGACCACTCCGGATCGACCTCCATGAGCTTGGACCAGATGCCGTCCGCAGCCAGGAGCATGACCTCCTCCCCGTCGTCAATAACTGCCGCATCCTCACCAAAGGAGGCGATGATGCGCTCGGACTCTATGGGAAAGAATTGCATGAGGCTACCTATCTGCTTTTTGCGAGTGATGCCTACAAATCCTCGCAGCTGGGATGCCAGAGACTCCAGATTCATCGTAGAATGTTAGGGCTCGCATCAAAAATAGATGACGCTTTGAGTGGGAGGGGCCGCAAGGTTCTTAAACTCCCGGCTAAGAATGAAAAGTCCCGCGTTCTGGGGAGAAAATTCTCAACCGGAATAGGCTCCAGTGGAAAAATGTCACAAAGAATTTTTTAAAGTTTCTATAGCTATTGAAAAACCGTGACTGTGTAAATAATAATAATAAATGAAACTAGCTTTATTCCCTGCAAACGATATATGTTGTGGCATCGCCACACTCGAAGCCGAGGGGTTGAAGGGTAATATATTCTAGGAAGTAGGCTCAAAAAAGCATCAAGCGACTTATTATTGTCAATGAGATCCCGTTTTAATATGGTCCATTAAAGTAGAGAAAAACAGTTCTCACTTTCCAACATGCAGAATAATTTACCTACGAAAGCATTATGATATTATGAGACACTGAGGAAGACGAGGGTTGGTTAATTATGATCAGGGAGTTCAAACAAGGTCGCATATTTTTTGCCAGGCTAGACCACGGTGCGGATATCATCAGCCAGATCACCAATCTGGCCGAGGAGAATGGAATTGAGACGGGCGCTTTGAGCGCTATCGGTGCCCTCTCGCGGGGGGAACTTGGCTACTACAATCAGCTTTCTCACGAGTATAGCATGATTTCCCTGGAAGAGCCCGTGGAATTGGCCTCTTGCTCTGGAAACATATCCATGCGGGACGGCCGGCCCTTTGTGCATGCTCATGCCGTTCTATCGGACAGGACGGGAAGGACCTGGGGCGGCCACCTGACCTCTGGCACCATCTTTGCCGCCGAGCTTTATTTGCAGGAGCTTTCTGGCTTGCCCATGAAAAGAGTACCTGATTCTATCACAGGCCTTAACCTCTGGGGAAAAGAGTAATGGACGGAAAAGAAGTGGAAGACAAAGAGTCAAAATGAAGACGGCCGAATACTTCGAGCATTTACAACAGGGTCTTAAAAACGCCATGGACATAGCCCAGGCCGCACGTAGCCAGGGATTGGACCCCAGCACCGAGGTGGAGATACCGCTGGCCGTGGACCTGGCGGAAAGAGTGGAGAAGCTGATCGGCATTCCCGGCATTGCGGTACGAATTCGGGAGCTGGAAGAGAAGGGCATGAGCCGGGAAGAAGCCGCTCTGGCCATCGGTATTGATTTCGCGGAAGGGCGTCTGGGAAAAGGCGCCACCAAGATCCAGTCCGTGGAAAACGCCATCCGCACATCGGTTGCCCTGCTAACCGAGGGCGTGGTGGCAGCGCCCATTGAAGGAATCGCTCGCGTGGACCTGGGGAAGAACGATGATGGAACAGAATATCTCAAGGTTTACTACGCTGGCCCCATTCGCTCCGCGGGCGGAACGGCCCAGGCTCTCTCCGTTCTCGTGGCAGATTATGTGAGGAGGGCTGTGGGCATCTCTCCCTGGAAACCAAGGCCCGAAGAGGTGGAGCGCTATGTTGAGGAGATCGGCCTTTACAAGCGCGTGGCTGGCCTCCAGTATTCCCCCTCGGACGACGAGATTCGAATCATTGTGCGTAACTGCCCCATCTGCATCGAGGGCGAGCCCACCGAGGAGGAGGAGGTCTCAGGATACCGCGACCTTGCAAGGATCGAGACCAATCGCGTGCGGGGCGGCATTGCTCTGGTCACAGCAGAGGGCATCGCCCTGAAGAGGCCCAAGCTCAAGAAGCATGTCGTAAAACTGGGCATCACCGGCTGGGAGTGGCTCGAAACACTTTCCAGCGGCAAAAAGGAAGGCGGAGACACAACCCCCAAGTTTTTGCGAGACCTGATTGCGGGGCGGCCCGTCTTTTCTCATCCCTCTCGGCCAGGCGGCTTTCGGCTACGTTATGGGCGGGCCAGAAATACGGGCCTCGCCGCCGCCGGCGTCAATCCCGCCAGCATGCTGCTTTTGGGTCAGTTCATGGCGGCCGGAACCCAAATCAAGGTGGAGCAGCCGGGAAAAGCAGCGGCGGTGGCCCCCGTCAGTTCCATCGAGGGGCCGACGGTGAGGCTATTAAACGGCGATGTGGTTCGCTTCGATTCCGATACGGATATCCTGGAATGGATGCCCAAAAGCTGCAAAGATCCCAGGACCATTCATGCGGCGCTTAAAGCCCACGTCTCCAATATTTTAGACATAGGCGAAATTTTAATCAGCTACGGTGAGTTCCTGGAGAACAACCGGTCCCTGGCTCATGCCTCTTATGTCTTTGAGTGGTGGGCAGAGGAGCTATTGAAAGCGGGCGGGGACCCAGTCGGCAAAGAGAAGATCACGGGACAGGAAGCCATAGCTTTATCCCGAGAATACGGCGTGCCCCTGCACCCGGCTCATACCTATCTCTGGCATGATCTTTCTGTGCCGGAGTTTGAGAGTCTTGTCTCTCTGGTATTCTCAGAAGGCCGCCTTGAATCCGAGACCCTCAGGCTTCCCTTGCCTGCCAAGGAATCCCTGGAGACCCTGCTGGTCCTCCATAAGGTTAGAGAGGGGGAAATAATCATCGAAGATCCGCTGCCTCTCTTGCTCTGCCTGGGTTTGGAGGCGGATGGCGCGCGCCTGAAAAAATGCAGCGTTCAGACGGCTTTGGACAGTACCGGAGATGAAAAGTCAGAAGGCGATAAGGCAGACGTAGAAAAGAAGGAATCCTCTGCGCTTGACGCCGTCAACGAACTCTCCGGCCTCGTTGTTCGCGCCCGGGCTCCCACGCGCATCGGTGCTCGCATGGGCCGGCCCGAGAAATCGGATAAAAGGCTGATGCGCCCACCACCGCATGTGCTCTTTCCGGCAGGAGAGGAAGGCGGCAAATCAAGGTCCATTCAAGAGGCTGCCAAGCACTCCACAAGCAATACCACCGGCATCATCAATGTGGAGATCGAGCGGAGAATATGCAAAGACTGCGGTAAGGTGGGCTTTGCCTTCCGTTGCGAGTGCGGCGGCTACACAGAAAAAAAGAGAGCCTGCCCAAAATGTAACATTCCCGCCCCGGATAAGTGCCCCAAATGCGGTAAGGATACCTCAGCCGCTGCCAAGATGCAGATCGACGTAAAGAAGCTGTATCATCAGGCGCTGGAGCGTTTGGGCGAGCGCGAGCCGGACTCGCTCAAGGGCGTCCTCGGCCTCTCCTCCCGGGATAAGACTCCCGAGCCTCTGGAGAAAGGCATACTGCGCGCCAAGCACGGCATAAACATCTTCAAAGACGGCACGGTGAGGTACGATCTCACCGATCTGCCTCTCACTCATTTCCGCTCGGATGAGATCGGCACCAGCCCGGAGATTTTGTGCAGTTTGGGCTACACACAGGACATGCACGGCAGGCCGCTGTCAGAAGCGGATCAGGTCTGCGAGCTACGCGTGCAGGACATCATTTTAGCCGGGGATGCCGGGGAATATCTCCTTAAAGTGGCCAAGTTCGTGGATGAGCTTCTCGTCAAGTTCTACGGCCTTGCGCCTTATTACAATGCATTGACTCCGGCGGACCTGATCGGCACTCTCATGGTGGGCCTGGCTCCCCACACCTCGGCAGGGGTGCTCTGCCGCCTCATCGGCTACAGCACGGCCTCAGCCGGCTTTGGCCATCCCTTCTTCCATGCCGCCAAGCGGCGCAACTGCGACGGCGATGAGGACTGCGTAATGCTGCTCATGGATGCGTTGCTTAACTTCTCCATGTCTTATCTTCCTGCCAAACGGGGAGGGAAGATGGACGCCTGCCTGGTCATGACCACCATTCTCAATCCTTCCGAGGTTGACAAAGAGGCCCATAACCTCGATGTGACGCGCGTCTACCCTCTGGAGTTTTATGAGGCCACCCTCCGCGGTGCCAACCCCAAAGACCTGGAGGCGAGGTTTGATCTGGTCTCCAAGCGGCTGGGTACTGATGCCCAGTACGAGGGCTTCAATTTCAGCCACAGTACCACGGATATAGCCGCCGGCCCCAAGTACAGCGCCTACAAGACCCTGGAGACCATGGTGGACAAGATGGATGCACAGCTGGAGCTGGCGCGCATGATCCGAGCGGTGGATGCGCAGGATGTAGCAGAGCGGGTTATCAACTCTCACTTTCTGCCCGATCTGATAGGCAATCTGCATGCCTTCTCCAAGCAGAAGGTGAGGTGTGTGAAGTGCGGGGCCAAATTCCGACGTCCTCCCTTGAAAGAGACCTGTCCCAAGTGCGGCGGCAGGATAATCCTCACGGTGCATGAGGGCAGCGTTCGCAAATATCTGGAGGTCTCCATAAAAGTGGCTGAGGAGTACGATGTAAGCAGCTACACCAAGCAGAGGCTGCAACTTTTGAAGATCGAGATCAACTCCCTATTCAAGAATGACAAGGCCAAACAGACGGGCCTGGCAGACTTCATGTAAACTGAAACTGAAACTGAATCTAAAAATTTAAATATGAATGGCATAGATAGATTACAAAAGAAGGGGATGAGAGTTTATGCTTAAAAGGGGGATAATGCTTTTGCTGCTGGCGGCTATTCTTGCCGGCAATGCGCTTTGTAATGCAGAAAGCGATGTGACCACCATTGCGGCCTCAGAGGATGTTTACATCAGCATGGGAGATAATAGAGTTTCTGTTTACAATCAAACCGAGATGCTTCTCTGTGCCGTGGATGTGAAGGAAGGCAACGGGACCGAAATGGTTCGTTATCCTGGCGCTCCTGTAATTCAGTTTGATATTTCCGGCCTTAATATCACAGATAACGACGTTGCGATTCTGGTGCTCAAAGCCGCATCCATGCAGACACAAGGCGATCCCGTAATGGTGGCGTTGATGTCCATCGATTCAGATTGGGATGAAAGCTCGGACTACACCACATTTCTGGTCAATATCCTGCCTGCCTGGAATATCATCAAGAAAAACGATGCCACTGCCATGAGCAGCAACACCGATGGCGATCGCATCTTTGCCTTTGATGTCTCCCAAAAGCTGAGAGATGCCAGGGCAAAGGGAGACAAAATATCCTTCCTCCTGGAGGCGATCAGCAACAGCAGCGCGGAGATTTCTTTCCTGCCGCGAGAGAGCGACCAGGGACCATGCCTGATGATCATGCCCTACCCGATATCAACGCCGGATGTAACCATGCAGCCCAATTTAACCCTCAATTTGAGCTTGCAGACCTATCAGACCACTGTTCTTTCTCGTAACATGAGCCAGATAGAGCAGCAGACGGACACGCCAACCGCTTTGCAGATAATCCTGGCTGGCAAAAAGGTTCCCGTGGCTGGCAGATTGCTGAGCAACCAGAGCATTGAATAAGAGGAACTGACCTTGGGTTTTTGGCCATTTCTTTTTTCCAGCAAAAAAAACCGGCATCTACAATTGCCAGCCTCAAGCCACAAGAGGAAAATAGCCCAACGTATTAAGGAATAATCGAATGGACCTCTTTTCCCATGCATTGCTGGCCTATATCCTGGGCAGCTTTCTTTGTCTGGATAAAAAGCTTCTCGCAGCCCTGGTGCTGGGCGGGATCGCTCCCGACCTGGATTTTCTCATCGCTTGGATCAATAACGTCTATCCGACCACATTTCTCCTGGTGCACAGAGGGATCACCCATACTCTTTTCTTCGGATTCTTTTTTGCTCTGCTTATTTTATATCTCGCCTCTCGTGAGCAAATTAAGAGCTTTCTATGCAGGTTCATCAAATTCGATCTTGACTTTTCCGCCACCAGCATGGCCTTTGTCTATGCCGGTGTTCTCCTCCACCTCTTTGTGGACTATACAACTACGAGAGGCGTTCCTCTCTTCTATCCCTGGCAGGCTGTCAGGTATTCGGCCAACATCTTTTCCCAAATAGAGCCGATTATGCTGATCGCCAGCCTCCTGGTTTTGGCCGTGCTGGTAAGGGGAAGGTCCAGGATAAAATTTAATAAAAATATATTTATGGTATTCTTGCTCTTTTTCTTGATCGTGGGCGGGATAAGAATTGAAGGGAAAGCGGCTGCGGGAGAGTTTTTTAACGGCCAGAACGCAGAAATCTACCCGGATTCCAATCTCTTCTCGTGGGTCATTTTGGAGAATGACAGCGACCAGTTCCTGGTTTATAAGTATGACTTTATCAAGGGAAATGTTACCAACAGCTCGGCCTTTGCCAAAATAACCGTGGCCTCCAGCATCACGCAGGCGCAAATAGCCATAGATGCTGCCGAAAAGCTGCCCCTGGTCTTGCTCTTTCGCTGGAGAGCTTATGCCGTGGCCATAAACGCCACCTCACAAAACGGTTCATGGATTATTGATTACTACGATCCACTGGTCAAGGCGCAAATGACCAATTCCTGGCGCTTCTTCAGGCCGGCTTTGAAAGGCTATGGATCGGTTCGGGTCAGGGTGGAAAATGGGGTGGCTAGGGTGGAGGATTGATGGAAAATGGGGGCTTATTGATCTTCGTAGGGAATAATTCTGGATAGCGATGGATGGGTATGCTTGATGCATATGCATATACGAATCCATAACATCTAACTTTTGCATCAATAATATACACCTTTTTTCGGATGCCATATCGCCAGTTAGAAGGATTCATTGGCCGGCTTTCGACCTACGAACCCGGATTAGTGGCCGCAGATTACACTACACTCCACAAACGTATCTCAAAGCAATCCCTTGAGATACAGATACCAGAGAACGATGCTGTTGTTGCAGTTGATTCAACTGGGATAAAGGTAACAAATAGAGGGGATTGGATGCGCGAGAAACACGGAAAGAAACGGAGAGGATGGCTCAAGGTTCATGTGGCAGTCGATGTTGAATCAAAGAGATTATTATCTCTAGAAGTTACAGAAGAAGACACGTCGGATCGCGAGGTTTTGCGCCCTTTGTTGAAAGACGTTAATATTGAGGGGGGGTTGATGGATGGCGCATATGACACAAATGACGCATTTGAATTTATGAAATCGAAAGGTGTGGATTGTCCTGGGATTAAGATCAGAGAGAACGCTGTAGTAAGCAAAGACTAATATGCTTCAAGGGAGGTTCTAACGTCACTCTCGGCGATCTCTCCGCCGGTGATCAGTTCACCGATACACCGGGAAGCCACATACAGCGTTCTGTTCCGGCTTCCTTTAGTCGCAGCTCTCACCCGGCCACATTTCCTGTCTAAAGCAGCTTTCCCGTAAGCAGAGGAAGCCACAGGAACCCCGCCAACCGCCCGTAAATCTTTTTTTCTTCCGGTTGTAGCTTATTTGTTATTAAAGGTTACAGGACCGATCGCTCTCGCGGCAGGAGCAATTACCGGGGCGAAATCAAGCCCATCCCATTTGTCGCTTCCCCCGCCCACGCGCGCGAGCCCTCCCGGAGGGGTGTGCGTCCGCTGCGCACGGCTGTTGTTGGCAGGCTCTTTTCCGGCTCTTCGCGGTATCGTGCGGCAGTGGCAAACTATAGTGGTTATTTCAGGACTTCAAAGCCTATTAAATCGTCTTTGTGCGTACTTTGTGATCTTTGTGGGCTTTGTGGTTGATAATAGAGAACGGCGAGCTCTCATCTTCTCCTCAACACTATCCGGTCTCCTGCGGCCACGCTCTTGAATATCTCCAGTCCCTGTGTGATCTTCCCGATATGGTTCACAGACGAATAGGGCTGGGTCTTGCCAAAGAAGATGCAAAAGGCCGGGCCCGGCGACCAGTAACAAATGTCGCCCGCGACTGCGGTGGGCGATGCATTTTCATTGTCCATCTGCAAAGGCACATCGAAATAGACCTCTTCGCCCCAGAGGAAGGCTACGCCCTCCATGGGCAACGCCTTAAAGAAAGCCTCTCTTATCTTGGGATTCCTCTCGTCCAGCTTTGCCAGGGCCTTTCCCTTTCCTATAATCTCGATCTCTATGGTTCTCATGAATTTCAGCCTCAACACTTTCGCTCCGCGCGGCAAATCTACTCATAGCCTCTGGTACTACTATGATTTAGACCGCCCGGCCTAACTCTCTTTTGACTACCCCCGGCGGGCGGATCCATCCCCTCAATGATCGAAGATCTATCTATATGTGACTATTTTATCTCGTGGGGTCAAGGGGTAGAGAAGACCGCATCCTTCAGGGTGCGGATGAATCGTACCCCTTGCATAACCACCAAAAACTATAAATCTAACAAATTTTTTTAGTATCTAATAACATGTACCGCACCAAGATAAAGCTAGATAAGTCTAATGAACTCATCCAGACAGCCAGGCTTTGGAACGCGGCTTGCCAGGATGTAATAGACTACGGTTTTGTGGCACATGATTACAACAAAACCAGACTTAACAAGGCTACATATAAAGATCTCCGAGAAAAGTATTCTACATTGCCTTCAGCTCTTCTCCAAACAGCAAGGGATCAAGCCAGCGACATGCTTAAGAGACTCAAATACGAAACTAAGCCTTTCAAGCATCCTTTCGGGGCTGTCCGATTCGACGTTAGAACCATGAAGGTATTCTTAGAATCAGGATACTGTAAGCTTACGACCGTTTTTGGAAGACTACGATATGACTTCCAGTTAGCAGACTATTACCAGAAATATGCTACTTGGAAAGTCATGAATGCTCAACTGAAGATAGCTAAGAATGCTTGTTACCCCAATGTTCAAGTAGAGCAACCCGATCCAGAAACAATCGCTGGTGATAAGAGGATCGGGGTAGATCTTGGAATTAATAATATAGCTGTATGTAGCGATAATACGTTCTGGAAATCTGGTCCTGTCAAAGCGGTCAAAGGCAAATATCAATATTTGAGATCTAAAATTCAGTCCATAGGCACTCGATCAGCTAAAAGGAAACTTCAAACCCTTTCTGGTCGAGAGAGACGGTTTCAGAAGGACATGAATCATCAAATCGCAAACTGGATACTATCTAAATCATATGACACAATCGCTCTGGAAGATCTAACCTATATCAGGAACAGTAAGAAGAATAAGAAGCTCGGAAAGTGGAGCTTCGCAGAACTGAGAAGTATCATAGAATACAAGGCGATCGCTATCGGAAAGAAGGTAGTTGCCATAGACCCGAGATATACTTCTCGCACATGCTCCAAATGTGGATTTCAGAAGAAGGAAAACCGCAATGGTAGGACCTTCAAATGCAAAAGCTGTGGCTTCCAGATCGATGCAGATTTGAATGCATCCAGGAACATCGCTACCTTCAGTAGAACTGACCGTAGCAGGCTGCCCTGTCAACCAGCCAACCGTAGCGGGCTAACTAACCACTAGCTACAAGCCCCGTCCTTTAGGGCGGGGTAGTTGACAAAGGTGCGACGCTCTTATAAAATATGATGAGGCACTTTTTCGGGTCCTTAGGGCGAGGCTAGAGAAATGGCAAAGCTGGAGGAAAAGGGAATTCTGGGAATCAAGGGAATTATATTCGACCTTTACAACACCTTGATTGACATCGATACCGATGAGGAGAGCATCAATGCCTATGAGGCTGTCAGCAAGTGGCTGATCTACCAGGGCGTTAAGATCTCGGCAGAGGATCTGTTGAATGAGTACAGGCGGATGGCTAGAGAGGGGATGGAAACTAAGTGGGAGAAGCATCCTGAGATCCGGGTGGAGGAGATCTTTGCCAGAATCTGCAAGAGCCATGCCCTCCGGGATATCGACGAGGATAGGCTGGGAGTTGAGACGGCTCGCACTTTTCGGGCCGGATCACTGCGCCGATTGCAGCTCTTTCCTCAAAGCCTGCACCTATTGCAAGAGCTGAAAAGCTACCCCAAGGTCATTGTCTCCAACGGCCAGAGGTCGTTCTCAGAGCAGGAGATGAGATATTTCGGTCTTTACGAGCAGTTCACTCATGTGATTTTCTCCTCAGATTTCGGCCATAAAAAGCCCGACCCCAGGATCTTTCTTGAAGCGGCCAGGCTGATGGGCAGAGAGCCGGAGGAGATCATGTGCATCGGCGACAGCTTCGAGAATGACATTGTTCCGTCCTCCCGGTTGGGCATGAGGGCTATGCATATCGAAGAAGTCTGGACGCTGTTAGGCTGAGCTGATAAATGGGATTGGGAACAAATGGCAAGAGAAAAGTACGTAGACACTTTAGGTCCTGGAAACGCCTTTCGGGAATGGCTGGTGGCGGTGCTGGGCGAGAGGATCGGGAATCGGGGCGGCAAAGTCAATGTCTACAAGGTTATGCCCGCCTCGCATACTGTCTGTCGCTATGAATTTCCCGCGTCTGGATTAAGCGTGGTCGCCAAGTTCTATGGCGAGCATTTGAGCGGTACGAGAAGGTACGATCCCGTCCAGGCTATGGAAAATGAGTATTATACTCTCAAGAAAATCGAGCCGCTGGTTGATATTCCCCGGCCCCTGGCCATGCATAGGGATTTCCACGCTGCCTTGCTTACGGAATATATCCAGGGCAAATCTTTCTACAAATACCTGAAGAGGGATGACGGACTGTACGACAGGCTCACCGCCATCGCATCACTGCAAAGAAGGCTGCACGATCAAACAAGATGCGAATACTGGAAAGAAAAAGTATTCGCAGGGTTTCATAAAAACTTAGATCAGCTTCGTCTGGACAATGTAACCAGAACTAAATATAACCGTCTTCTGGGGGAATGGTGGCATAGCCCGTTTCTGAACAGGTCCCATGGCTGCCGGGTGCATGGTGATGCAAATCCCATGAATTACCTGTTTCGCCAGAGCAAGGTCTATATGCTGGACCTGGAAAGTTCGAGGGAGCACGCCAATCCCGTGCACGACCTGGGCATTGTTGCTGCTGAGCTTAAGTTCTATTTTGCCTTTCACCGGGGGGGTGGCAGGAATGCTGAGCCTTACATCGGCCATTATCTCTGGCGATACGCCGGCAATGAACCTGAGTTTTATGCCATCACCCGCGTCCTTCCCTTCTTCATGAGCCAGGGACTGCTGAGGATGGCAAAGCTGGGGCTGGGACCGGATGAAAGGGCCTTTGTATTTCGTGAGGCAGAAGCGTGCTTAGAGAGCATTCGTGGCTGAGGACTAATCTATCTTCTCTTCAGCCGGATATGCAGCCGGTCGGAGTAGTTGACGCCTAAATGCAGCGCCAGATCCCAGGCCACTCGGGCTCCCTGCATATCCTGGTCTGTGCCGTAGGCCATAATCCAGATTCTCTCCTTTACCAGGGAGGGGACAAGATCCTCTAAGAGTGCAGAGGTCCAGCACCAGGGAGCTTTGCCCAATACAAATTTGAGGTGGACATTCTTTTTGCCGGCCCAAAAGTCGAGATGGAAATCCGATCCGCGCTTGGGGCTGACTACCGCGTAATTAATCTTTTCCAGGATCTCTTCTGGAATGAGGTTGGTGCCATTGGTCTCAATGTGAATCTCTTTTTCCTGGGTCTTTAGCAGAGATATCAATTCCGACAGCTCCCTCATCTGCAGGGTGGGCTCTCCTCCCGTGATGACTACTCTATTGCCTTGAAGGCTCGCCAGCACATCAGGAACGGATAATTCCCGGCATGGCTTATCGTCTGTGTCGCATCCCTGGCAACGAAGGTTGCAGCCGGCCAGCCGAACGAAGGTGGCCGGTCTTCCCATGGCCGGGCCCTCGCCCTGTATGGAATAAAATATCTCTATCAGGCGCATTTGGCCTCTTTCTCATCCCAACTAAGATAAATGCTCTCCTTATGTAGTAGTAATGGCAATTAAGGGAAATGGACTAAGGAAGGGAGCCTCCTAAAATGATCATAAAAGATTTGGCAAAATGCAGATACTTTCAGGCGGCGGATAATACTTCTGTCTGCGAGCTTCTTCATCCTGGTCGGGAGGAGCTGGATCTTCCCTACAGCATCGCCCACGCCGTATTGCAGCCCGGCGCGGCATCTCTTCCTCATCGGCTGAAAACATCTACGGAGGTCTACTTTATCTTGGAGGGTGTGGGTGAGATGCACATCGACTCCGAGATGGCCCAGGTTCAAGCCGGCCAGGCCGTCTTAATCCCGCCCGGCTCCTGGCAACATATCCTAAATACTGGTGACATTATTCTAAAATTCATTTGCATAGTTAGCCCCTCTTGGCGAGCGGAAGATGAAGAGGTATGAAAAATGGATCTGCAAAACAGCGATGAAATTTTGAGAAAAGAGGCGGACCGCATCATGGAAGAGCGAAGGCTCTTTGGGCTGGATGGCCTGGTGGGCGGTCTTCAGGCAGTAATCATCAACACCGAGCCGCATCTGCAAAAAGCTGCCGTCGAGGAGCTCATCAGATATAGCGGCCTTCAGTTTCAGGAGGCATTTATGGATACAACCCATAGAACCTCTGTTCTCAAAGTCCCAGGCTCTGCCAAGTTTCGCTCGGCAGATTTCCTCATCCGCTCCCGGCTAAAGGGCAGCAATCCCTTCCTGGAGATCAATGTCGCACCGCAGACCCGCGATTTGCCCAACACCCGTCTGGAGACTTTCGTCTTTGAGATCTCTGATATCGAGAGGTATGTATCCCTGCAAGCCCTGGCAAACGTAAAATTCCAAAGCGAAATACTTGATTTTGACAACTACTTTTTTATCCAGACAATGCCTTCCAAGTTTACCGGAAATTCTCTTGGATTCATTGAATGGAAGGGCGAGAGGGGCATCTATTCCTCTCCAGAAAGCCAACGTATTGAATGGAATATGGAAAAGCCCGAGTATTTTGCCAGCTCATCAGCAAGTTTACCCGCCAGCACCTCTCAAACCCGCAATATCCGCTGGCTGGACCACGCCGCCACCCGGGTCAGGGCTCAGGATCGCGATCCTGCTATTCTGGAATTCATGCGGCTCACCAACTACAATTTTGATTTCGCCATTTATGTGAAAAGCCTCAATTCCATCACCAGCGTAGCCCGCCTCTCCTCTTCGGACTTTGCTATGGTCTTCACCTCCGGTATTACTCCTTTTGTCAGCCAGGAAGCCTCCGGGCCCACAGAGAAGTTCATCAGCAACTTCGGCCCTCGCGTCCATCACATTGCCTTCCATACGGAAGAAATTGTTGCGACGGTAGAGGCTCTGAGACGAGATGGAATGAAGTTCCTCCTCGATTTGGTAGGCTCTCCTGAGGAAGGGCTGAAGCAGATCTTCAGCCAGCCTTCTAAAAATACTCTCCTGGTTTTAGAGTATATTCATCGATATGGCGATTTTGACGGCTTCTTCACCAAATCAAATGTGACCAGCCTGACGGCCGCCACGGCAAAGCAGTGAACAGAAATAAATATAAGCATAGCATTCGATATTAAAACGGTGCTTACAACCATGCAAAATAGAATTATTGTGTTATTATTATCCTCATCAGTCATGCTTTCGCTTGCGGCAACAGGTGTCGCTGCCGCGTTTTCTGAGGATTCCGTTTCTGAAAATTTTATCCAGGGCAATTCATCTTACAATAATTCGTCTATCTCTTTTATCGGCCAAAACATAATCACCGGCGCTCCCGTGGACCTAACCGTAGGAAGCGGCTACTATTCATCTCATCCCATTGCCGTTGGCTCTAAAATCGGCAGCCGAACAGAGCTTTCTAATGCCAATTCCGCCACGTCGATGAGTCACGAGGTAGGCTTTGCAGAGGAAGTTTCAGGGAGAACGGAATATGCGGCCACTTCACGTAGCATGCGGGGCGATTACGAGAACATAAACTTTGCCACAACAAAGATGCAGATCGATGAAACCGTCACGAGCGGCAAGGTCCATATCGGTGTGCTTTCTGGGAGCGATGGCCATGCCTGGAAAAATCCGGCCATAGAGATCGAAGAGGAATACATTGGCACATATCATATATCCAAAAATTTTGCTATTAATAATAGCTACTCTAAAAAGAGCTTTGCAGATAGCTGGCTCAATTGCTGTGGCGGAAGTTATGATATTTATCCCCCAAAACCGGTGCTTCTCAGCGCAGAGGATGTCTTTAATTGCAAAAAATGCAATCACATATCTCGTTAATAGGGGTGTAATAAATGCTCTTGGAAAGGATTGTCTCTGCAGGCCTTGCTCATTACTCCTATCTGGTAGGCGACAAGAACCAGGCTCTGGTAATTGATCCCAGAAGAGACGTTGATGACTATATAAAAATGGCCACCGAGGCGGGCATGAGGATTGCTTACGTCCTGGAGACGCACAGGAATGAGGATTATTTTGTGGGATCGATGGAGCTGGCCGGACGGACGGGGGCACAGGTCTGGCATGCCGACGATCAATGGGAATACCAGTACGGACGGCCTGTCACTGCCGGCCAGAAATGGAAGGTGGGCCGCCTGGAGGTCGAGGCCATTGCCACGCCCGGCCACACTCCGGGAAGCATGAGTTACCTGCTACGCGATCCGTCCGGCATTCCCTGGATGCTCTTTTGCGGGGACACCCTCTTTGCCGGAGAGGTGGGCAGAATCGATCTGATGGGCAAAGATTTGGCCGCGGAAAATGCCGGACTGCTTTACGAGAGCCTCTTCAAGCGGCTGCTGCCGCTGGGCGACGAGGTCATCCTCTGCCCGGCGCATGGGTCCGGCTCGGTGTGCGGCGAGTTAATTGCCGAGCGTCTCTGGACTACCATTGGTCTAGAGAAAAAGCACAATGCCAGGCTGCAGGAGAGCCAAGAGCAGTTTGTGGCCTCAATGTTAAAGAGCCAGCTGGATAGGCCTCCCTATTTCCGCCGCATGGAAAAGGTGAATCTGGAAGGCAGGCCGATTCTGGGAGCCCTGCCGTCCCCTCAGCCCCTGGATGCCAAGAGCTTTTTTGCCCTTTCCGAGAAGCAGAATGCTCAGATTCTGGACACGCGCCAGGAGCTGGCCTTCGGGGCCGCTCACGTTCCTGGCTCTCAATCCATCTGGCTGGAGGGTTTAGCCAGCTTTGCCGGCTGGTTTCTTAGCTACGACCGGCCCATTCTTCTCGTTGGCGAGGGCAATTTTGTCGAGAACATAGCTGCCATTCTCCTGCGCCTGGGGTTCGATGACATCGCCGGATTTTTGGCGGGAGGCATGCTGAACTGGCATATGTCCGGACTGGAGTCGTCTGCCATCAGAACGCTTACCGTGCAAGAGCTCTGCCGCCTGCTGGATGAGGGTGATCCGATCTGGATATTGGATGTCAGATCCGAGAGCGAGCTTGAGAGAGACGGCAAAATCGACAAAGCACAGCATATTCCCATTACTGCTATCGCAAAGAGTTTGGACGAGGTGCCTAAAGATATGGAA
This sequence comes from Methanothrix sp., assembly GCA_025361645.1. GTDB lineage: Archaea > Halobacteriota > Methanosarcinia > Methanotrichales > Methanotrichaceae > Methanothrix. The sequence goes on along the minus strand of JANYKI010000077.1, from coordinate 2,230 downwards.
GTATACGTCTTCTGCGGCAGCGGCATGCGATCCATGGTGGCGGCAAGCTTTCTAAAGGCGCGGGGCTGGAAGAGACTGGCCGTCATTTTAGGAGGCATGGCCGGCTGGAAATCGAGGACGTGCCCCATTAAAAGATAATCTATATTTCTCTTTTGCCAGGCGCTAAATTAAAGACGATGGTCTTGAGGTTGGTCATCTCCTCGATGCTGTAACCGATGCCCTCTCGCCCCAGTCCGGATTGTTTTATTCCACCGAATGGGAAATAGCCCACGCCATGGGATGGATAATCGTTGATGGTAACCTCGCCGCATTCCAGGGCCCTGGCCACGCGCCACATGCGGGAGAAGTCCCTGGTAAAGACGCATGACTCCAGGCCGAAATTAGATTGTCGGGCAAAATTCAGAGCCTCTTGCTCGTCCTTGCAGCGGATAATGCTGATCACTGGCCCAAAGACCTCTTCTCGGGCAATTTTTGCATGCGGGGGAACATAGTCAAGTACCGTGGGCTCAAAGTATGTGCTCTGGAATTTGCCACCCCTCAATAGCTGGGCTCCATTTGTTACGGCATCCTTGACCAGGTCATTTATGCTAGCTGCAGCCCGAAGGCTAATGACTGGGCCGATGGTGACCGATGGGTCCCTGGGATCGCCCAGTTTCCATTTGTCAACTTCTGTAACTATCTTGACGCTTAAGGTTTCAGCTATTGGCTCTGTGGCCAGGATGGCGCTTACGGCATCGCACCTCTGCCCTGCAAACTTTAACGATCCATGGACGCATTTGGCGGCAGCCAGATCCAGATCTGCATCCTCTAGGACCAGGGCGTAGGCCTTTCCTCCCAGCTCCAGGTGAAGCCTTTTCATAACCGCCATTTGAGAGATCCTTTTTCCCACTGGAGTGCTGCCCGTAAAGTTGATCATATCCACATTCTCGCTCTTTACCAGCGCGTCTCCGCTCTCTTCTCCCCTGCCCGTTATCAGGTTCATGCTTCCTTTGGGCACTCCTGCGCTCTCCAGAACTCTGGTCAGCAGGATGGCGGATATGGGATTGCTGCTGGAGGGCTTTATGACCACCGAGTTTCCGGCCAGAAGGGCAGGCACGATCTTGGCGGCGGCAATGAATAGGGGATAGTTGAAGGGAATAATGGCAGCCACCACGCCCACCGGCTCGCGGATTATAACGGCCATCTTCTCTTTGGTGCTGTAGTTCCATTCCCCTGGGATTACCTCTCCCCAAAACCGCTCGGCCTCTTGCCTAGAGAGCCGTAGCCTCTGCACGGCAGCATCGAACTCTCCTTTTGCATCGCTTTTTGTCTTGCCGGCCTCAATCTGAAGCACACGCACGAACTCGTCCCGGTGCTTTTCCATCAGGGCTACGGCGCGTTCAAAGATCTCGATGCGTTCCCTGCCAGGCAGTTCATTGATTCCCTTTTTCTCTTTGGCCGCCTTCGTTGCTGAAATGACATCGCTTACAGTTGCCATCTGGGCCTTTGCCACGATGCTGCCGTCGATTGGGGTATGAACGTCCAGCAGCTCTCCTCTCTCGCTACTTCGCCAGTTACCGTCTATCAGCATCTTGAAGACGGCAATTCCGTTTTGTGTGTCATAAATTCCGTCAAAGGCGGAGCTTAATTCCAGGTCTAAATCACCGTTTGCCATTTGTATCAAATCCTAAACGTGAACGCTCCCCGCCCTAAAGGACGGGGCTTCTATCGCTTTTGCGAACAGACTGCATCCCCTGTCTGAGAATGTTGATTGCTGCATTGAGATCTCTGTCCATAGTCAAGCCACATTCCGAGCAGTTATGGATTCTTTCAGAGAGATCTTTTTTGGCTATCATGCCGCACCGTGAACACATCTGAGAAGTGTACTTGGGATCAACCAGGACAACCTTAGAGCCAGCGTATTCTGCTTTGCTCTCGGTTGCTTTTACCAGCATTCCCCATGCAACGTCCGAGATGGATTTTGCCAGGTGATGATTCTTGAGCATGTTCTTAATATCAAGATCTTCAAAGACTATTACGCCGAAACGGTTTACCAATCGGCGACTAACCTGATTGGAGAAATCGGTTCTTTTGTCTCCGATTCTTTCATGAATTCTAGTTACCACTTTGGACGCTTTTCGTCTGAGAGAAGATCCTTTAGGAAGCTTATCGCGTTTGCTTTGTGCTTTGGCTAATGCCAACTCATCTTCTCGGAAGAATCTAGGATTATCAATCTTCTCGCCATTTGAGA
>JANYKI010000053.1 GCA_025361645.1 Methanothrix sp. | reverse complement strand
TATGTCAAAAGCTTGGATGTATTGAAACTGAAGCGTTAAACATTGCAAATATAGGAAATGTTTTTCGAGACCAAGGGATGAATGATCAAGCAGAAAGAGCATATTTAGAATCACTAACTAAGGCAAGGGATCATCAACTTCATAAACAGGAAGCGTTCGCGCTTGAGCTTCTTGCCAGACTAAATCACGAAAAAGGCATTCAAAATGAAGCCATCAAATTGGGGCTTCAAGCACTTGAAATTCATAAAAGATTAGGAGATAATTTGCGAATTGCTTCTACCCAAGATTATCTTGCACGTTCTTATGTGAAGCTAAACGATCATAATAGCGCCGCCGAAAGCTATGAAGATTCCGCCAAGCATTACGAGATTACCGAATTATGGCACGATGCTGCATACAATTATGAAGAAGCTGCCACCGTATGGGCGTCAATCGGACAAGATGAAAATGCTCGCAACTGCATTTCTAACGGTGTCAAATGCGCCCTCCAGAATGGTGCTCTTGGCCGGGCAGCCAATATTATTACAGAATTTTCTGCGAATGAAAAGATTGACGACCTTGGAGATTTTTACTTGCGGATTATTCATGAATTTATAAAGGAACCACAATCAGTATCTTTTACTCGTTTTATCTTAAATTTCTCAATCTATTGCAAGCGGCACTGCTCTAAAGATAATCCTTTGTTTAGGGCTGGCATAGAATCACTAATTAAGGACTCTCCAAGAGAACCGCATTCTAATATAGTAAATGCATTAGCTGTTGGTATTGAACAGTCCAGCGAGAGAATTTATTTAATTTCTGATTTAGAAAATTTGGCATTAGTTATTATTCGCTCATTCGACCACATACATTATCGCTCAATGCCAGATGGAATGAAGGTATGGACCATTGGCATGGATTGGCTGGAACCAATCATCGTACAAATTCACTGCATTAGCGACGAGCCTATTGCTGAGAGAATCGCTATGGCTCTTTCGCTCATTCTATATACCAACGGGCGCTTGATCGAAAAGGTAATTTCAAATCTAGGGGGCAGTCAAGAAAAAGGATTTTCGCTTCACATAACGACTCAAAAGGAAATCGAATCAAATTTAGGTATAAAAATTAGTCCAATTATAGGAGGCGAGGCAATGCCAGCAAGCATAACCGAAACAGACGTCCCATGGGATCGCCCTCAACCACCCACCGTTCTAGTCATTCACGATGATTATGAGACACTCGCAGATTGGGTGACAAATCCAGGAAACAAGGCATTTGTTTGGCTATTGATTAATGTTCACAGCGCGTTTGTGGCCCATTGTGTGCATAAAGGCCGTGAAAGCATGCCTGAACTTGCACGCAGGAGTAGGGAGTTTTGTGAGGCGGTTCTCCTTTAGCGTTTGTTCTCGTTGGTTTGGATTTGAATTCAAGTGTGAATCGGTATTGTTTCGCTGCATAACTACTGTGCCTCTCGAGCATGATCACTTGTCTGGCAACCGGGCCCGCCTGGCGAACGACGGCTGTAGCCTCGGATGACCTTGCCTAGAAACGGCTCCGCAGGCGCAGCCCGAGGGCTCTGGCGAAAAATTATCCTTTCTCATCGGAACTTCGCGGCTTCGCGCCTTCGCGTGAACCCGTGATCTCGGCCCGACCGGCCCCCTGCCCCCCAGCACGATCGCTTGCCAGGCAATCCAGCCCGCCCTGACGACATCGGTGCAAGCCTGGATGGCCCGGCCCACGAGCGGCGGCCACAAGCAGCAGCCGGGACCCGAGTGCCTCAGAGCGCGGCCTTGCGGCAGTCCGGCGCTGCTTCCGGTAGCCCGAAATAATCGTAAAGCCGGAGGACTGCATCGGATCTCTCTGCTAAAAAGTCTCTGTGCGTCCTCCGTGCGCTCTGTGTCTCTGTGGTGGGATCGTTAGTTGTATGGTTATAATTATCAGCTAATATTATTAACAAACGGTCACTGTTTCTAAAAATCCTGCGCCCGGAAAACTGCCCTTTCCGGAGGCAGACACACCTGGTCCCCAGGCCCGACCGGCCTCCTGCGCGCCCGAGCACGAGCGCCTACGTGCATGCGGGCCCGCCTGGCGAAAGGGCCGCAACAATTGATGATATGGGATCTGTCACAGAGATTATTTTTAAGCGTCTTTGTGCGTCCTTTGTGAGCTTTGTGCGCTTTGTGGTTTGGTCCGTAGTTGCTGGATATAATTATCAGCTAATAGTAATAGCGAGCCGAAGGCATGCGCCACCTGGCTCTCAGGCCCGACCGGCCTACTGTGCCCCCGAGCGCGAGCGCCTGCGTGCATGCGGGCCCGCCTGGCCTTGCTACTGCCTGTCCCAAGATGGAGAACATTAATATTATATTCCTAGCAAAGGGATATATTCTAAGAAGCAACATGCAATTAATAGAGAGGCCAATCATGTCTGTCAGCCAATCCAAACCGTATCCACAATCGGTGACCAAAGAGAAGGTTGATTCAAAAGAAGAATTTGCCAATAAAACCAACCTTGAAGATTCAATAGAATATGACGTAGTAGTTCGCATGCCGCCCAAAAAAAGATATTTTGTAGAGATCGATGTAAGAGAGATCACCAAGGCAAAACCAAAATTTGTATTGCCCGAGGCTATCTAGCCAATGTTTTTGGTTTCATGAGAGACTATCCCTGGTACGGTATCGTTGATGCAGACGAAACTCTCATGCAGGGCGATTTTATGAGTTCATGTCCGGTCATCGTTCCATCTTCATCTATTGGGGAAGGAAGAATTTCTGCAGAGATAATCGAATATGATGTGATTGTTATGAGCCAGTCCTGCGATCTTGCTCATCACAAGCTGGATAACGTCCTGGTAAGTCCCATTTGGCCAATCGGCGAAATGGGATCTGAAAACGATTTCTTCAAGAGCCGGAAAGGCAAAGAATCGCTGCGCCAGGGAAACCTTTCTGGATACCATCTCTTAAACAGATGCGAATTAGAAGGATTTGAAACCGATTTTCAAGTGGTGGATTTCAGGAACGTCTACGGCGTTCCTTTGGATTTCCTGATTGAATTGTCCAAACGTAATGGCAAGAGACTAAGGCTGTTGCCTCCTTATAGAGAGCATTTGTCTCAGGCTTTTGCAAGATTTTTCATGAGAGTAGGTCTGCCCGTTGATATAGATTTATTTAAATAATTCCGATTCGTCCTTTTAGCGGTTTCTGGTTTCCTAACTCTTAGCCGGCGCCCGAAAAATCTCCCTATCCGAACGCAAGCGCCACCAGAAATCGGGCCCAACCGGCCTCCAGCGCCCCCGAGCACGAGCGCACGCGTGCGTGCGGGCCCGCCTGGCGGAGGACGGCTATGGCCCCGGATGACCTTTGCCGAGAAACGGCTCCACAGGCGCAGCCCGAGGGCTCTTGGGAAAAAATGTTCTTTTCTCATCAGAACTTCGCGGCTTCGCGCCTTCGCGTGAACCCGTGATATCGGCCCGATCGGCCTCCTGCCCCCTCGCACTAGCTCTTGCCAGGCAATCCAGCCCGCCCGGACGACTTCGTCGCAATCCCGCATGGCCCGGACAGCATGCGAAGGCCACGAAGGCAGCCGGGAGCCGAGCGGCACAGAGCACGGTCCTGCGGCCGCCCGGCGCTGTCGCCGATAGCTCGCATGGATCGCCAAGCCGGAGGACTACATTGGCTCTCTCTGCTAAAAAGTCTCTGTGCGTCCTCCGTGCGCTCTGTGTCTCTGTGGCGGGATCGTTAGTTGTATGGTTATAATTATCAGTTGATAGTAATAGCGAACCGAAGACATTACTTCTCAAATCCAGCGCCCGGAAAACTCCCCTCGCCGAAGGCAGGCACTACCTGGCTCTCAGGCCCGACCAGATGCGGCCAGGAGCACAAGACGAATCAAGTGAGGCATTTCTCCAAGCACTGCTCTTTTTCCTCTCTCCCTCATCTATTTAAGTGCGCAGTTCCAAACATAAGAAGGATATCAGATATCGAGATAGAAAGGAGGTCAAATGAATCGATTTGTGGATCTGAGCGAGAAAATATTGCCTTTGCTCAGGCCATACGTTAAGCGCATTGCAGTTTTCGGTTCTTTTGCTCGAGGTGAGGAGACGCCAGAAAGCGATATCGATCTACTGGTGGAACTAAAAGCCCCAGAGAAGCGTCCCCGACTTGGTTTAGCATGGTTTGGTTTGGAAGAAGAACTAAGCCGTGTTCTGGGAAGAGAGGTAGAATTGATAGCTGAAGGCTCTCTAAGCCCATATTTGCGACCCTATGCAGAAAAGGACCTGGTTCTGCTCTATGAAGAAAGATGATTCAGTCTATTTGCACCATATCATGGATGCGTTTGTGCAAATAGAGCGCTACACAGATGGCGTCTCTCATGAGGAATTCTTGAGCAATAGTCTGCTTCAAGATGGAGTGATAAGGCAACTGGAAGTAATGGGAGAAGCAGCTCGCAATCTCACTGAGGATCTGCGAAATGAGCATCCTACAATTCCATGGCGTCAGATGATAAGTCTCAGAAACCGAATGATTCATGCCTATTTTAATGTAAACCTGCAGATTATCTGGGAGATCATTCAAGGGGATATTCCTAATCTAAAGAAAGATATAAATTACGTGCTTGAGATCCATAATCAAAAAAGCCAATAAAAAACTGCCAATTGCCATCATTTCCTAAAAAATAGAGCCTCGAAAAAGCCGCCCATCTGGACCCATCTTCTCCTGATCGCAGGCGCCAGCCCGCCCTGGCGACATCGCCGCCCAAGCTGGGCCCACAAGCTGCGGCCACGAGTGCAGCCCGGCGCTGCATCCGGTAGCCCGCAAGGATCGCAAAACGGAAGGACCGACCCGAAATTTTTTGTGCGTCCTTTGTGCCTTCGTGCCTTTGTGGTTTGGTCCGCGGTTGTAGGATATAATTATAGTAATAGTAATAGCGAACCGAAGACATTGCTTCCCAAATCCCGCGCCCCGGAAGACTGCCCTTGCCAGAGGCAGACTCTCCTGGCCCTCAGGCCCGACCGGGCCTCCTGCCCTCTTGCACGATCGCTTGTCAGGCAAGCCAACCCGCCCTGACGACATCGCCGCAAGCCCGGACGGCCCGGCCACATGCGGCGAGCCACGAGCAGCAGCCGGGACCCGAGCGGCGCAGAGCTGGAGCCCCCAGGAATTGCTTTTGAAAAGTCTTCGTGCGTCCTTTGTACGCTTTGTGGTTGGAACGTAGCTGATTGGTTATATTTTCAGCTATGCCACAGGAAGCAGCAGTCAAGTGATTTCTAGACGGGAAAGTTTATGGGATGAGACGACAGCTAAAATTAATGATGGCCTGGCTATGAGTAACGAAAAAATCACCTATCGTCTTCACGCTGTCCAGCGGATGTTCGAGCGGAAAGTCAGCTCAGAAGAAGTTCGATATGTGCTGGAGACCGGAGAGGTGATTGAAGAATATCCAGATGACACACCCTATCCAAGTTGCCTGATCCTGGGAAGTTATAAGGGTCGCCTGATTCATATCGTAGCAGCCAACAATTGCCTCGACGAGGAGATAATAGTAATCACAGTCTACGAGCCCGATCCCTCGGAATGGGACCTGGAATGCAGGAAGAGGATTTAATGAAATGCGTTATCTGTAAAAAGGCATCCACTAAGCCCGGAACAACCACAATTACCTTTGAGCGAGATTGTTTGACAATGGTAGTAAAATGCGTTCCTGCTCAAGTCTGCCCCAATTGCAAAGAGGCGTATATCAGTGAGGCGGTTACAGCCGAGCTGCTTAAGGATGCTGAGGAAAGAGCAAACACAGGAGCACAAGTAGAGATCCGGCAGTACGTTGCAGCCTAAGTTTATTTAACTCATTGAATAATTTACTTCATCCTGGCTGAGCCAGCTCTTGTTCCTCAGGCCCGACCGGCCTCCTGTGCGCCCGATCCCGAGCGTTTGCCCGGCAACCTAGCCCGCATGTCGGACGACGGCTGTGGCCCTGGATGGCCTTTGCCGAGAAACGACTCCACAGGCGTAGCCCGAGGGCTCTTGGGAAAAAATGTTCTTTTCTCATCAGAACTTCGCGGCTTCGCGCCTTCGCGTGAACCCGTGATCTCGGCCCGACCGGGCCCCCTGCCCCCGGACACGAGTGCTTGCCAGGCAAGCCAGCTCGCCCGGACGAGCGGCGCCGCAACCCCGGATGGCCCGGCCCACAGGCGGCAGGCCACGAGCGCAGCCTGGACCCCGGGCAAGGGAGCCACAGTCGAACAGCTGACGGACGCGGCTGTCTTTCCATGACTGAAATGCCGTGGCCCAATAGAAACACAAAATATATCTACTTCCGAACTTCCCGCAGTACTGTCGTCTGCCAGAACGTCGAAGAGTTTTACTGTTTGGATTTAGCACCCCATTCTTACCAGTTCTGGCCCCCCGCGGCTGTATGCCGTCTTATCCAGGACCGACAGCCAGTCGAAATCGGTGAAGCTTTGAGGAGTCAGTGCAAAGTAGGTCGGATTCTTCATACTGCCCGAGCGAGCCGGAAGAGCTGCGATTGCCGATGTTGGAAGCCCCTGGCCTTTGTGAGTGGGAATGAAGCGCGCTGGCCCTGGGCCGGCAGTCAGCCGTGCCTCAAGAGTGCCGGCTTGTGGCTGGCCGATGCCATTGGCATCAGAAACGCCCAGAGCCGTTCCGATGACGGCATAGCGCGGGCCGAAGATCTCATCGAGGTGCGCTCCCGCCGGCCACCACGTGAGCAGGTCGGTGCCTAATTGCCACTCCGCCTTCCCGCGCTGCAGATGGCTGTTGTGAGCAAAGGCCAACACTTTCCCCCGGCCACCCTCACGGGCTACCGTATACGCCAGATTATCCGCCATCATCGCGTCACGAAGGCCGAGACCCTGGACAATCCTTTTGCTTGACTCCGATTTTCGCGCCAGCGCGGCGTGATAGTTCAGCAACTGCCGTGCGAGCGTTGCATACTGCATGGCCTCCAAATAGCGACGCTCATTGCTCTTGGCCACCAGCTCGGGACGGCGCATTTGCAGCTCTGCAATTAGATCCTCTGTCTCAATTCGCAGCGCAGTTGCGGCTGGCGACAGCCCCACGGACTTGGTGGGGTCCATCATAGCCGCGGGGTTCTCCCAGTCAGAGTCCGGGCCTAAAAGCAGGTCGATGCGCAAGCGTTGCTCCTCGCCGCCGGCACTATCAATCGAGGCCAGGTAATCGAGAACAAAATGCAAAACCTGGGCAGGACTATCGCTGAACATCATCTCGGTCGGACTGTCGAAGCCGTAGAACTGGAGCTTGACGCAGTGCGCCCCGTCGGCATTGTAGGCCCTCATCCACTCCACGAGTTCTCGATTGGCGTCGAGCCGGCCAAAGCCGTGACTGAATCCCGTATCCTGCAAAGCGTCATACGATGCCGGGCCGCGACCGGCCACGTACTCGTTCACGGCGCGCGCCCGCGGGAAACTGCTCTCCATGGCAATGGCGCTGAAGCCGTGCATCTCCACCAGGCGCTGGAAAAGCCGGTTACGGAGCATAAGAATGTCCTCGCCGCCGTGCAGTGCTTCTCCCAAGCCCAGCAGCTTCACCGAGTCGCCAAGTGAGGCTATGACCTTGTCGATGGAGGCGTTGAAGGTTTGGGACGAATCGACGGAGAACGAAATCGCTTCGCGTAGAATCCAATCGTCGAGGGTGGCATAGGCCGGGTCGGGACTTTTCTGAAGAGATAGACTTTCTTTCATTTTATCAAGTCCTCCATTAATCTAAATCCTAAATCGCCTCCACCCGGCTGTTGCCCTGCTCGTCCTCCACTACCAAAAGGGTGTTGTCGAACTGCCCCTGCACGTCGCTGATGTGGCTGATGGCGATGATCTGGGGAAAGCGCTCCTCCAGGCTGCGGAGCATCTGGATCATCTTCTCCCGGTGCTCCTGGTCCTGGCTGCCGAAGACCTCGTCCAAAATCAGGAAGGAGTAGCTCTCCCCATCCGGCCCAAAGCGCATCAGATACTCGCTGATGGCCACACGGACAGAGACCGCGATCATGTCGATCTCGCCGCCCGAGTAGCGGGAAATGGGATACCACTCGCCGCCGTCCTCGACCTGGATGTTGAAATCGTCATCGATCTTGAGCAGGCTGTACTTGCCGGAAACCTCTTCCAGGATCTCGCCGGCAGAGCGGGCGATGTCGTTCTTGACCCGGATCAGCACCTGGTCCATGAAGCTGTTGACCAGACTTCTTGTCACCTCCACCACCTCCAGCCTGCGGCCTACCAGGGCAGCCTTCTTCTCCAGCTCCTCTTTCCTCTGCGCTTCCTGGATAAGTCGCTCCCGCGCCGCCAGCAGAACGCCCATCTGCACTTGCCGCTCGATAACGGCCTTTCGGGCCATTTCCAGCTCCACTTCGGCGCGGGCCAGCACGGCTTTTGCCTTTTCATGCTCCTGCGGGCTATAGGCCAGAGCGAAGAGATGCTGCCTGCACTCGTTGAGCTCCAAATTGAGTTTCTCCAGAGCCGCCTGGGCGGCAGCCAGCCTCTCTCGCGCCTCGATCTCGCCCGCGACCAGCAGGTGAATCTTTTGCGCCTCCTTCTCCGCTGCTCCGAGGTCTTTCTTCTCCTTAGTGAGTGCCTCATACTCCTGCGGATAGTAGCCCAGATCCCTTTGCGAGAGATGCAGAGCCTTTTGTGCCAAATCGAGCCTCTCGATCTCCTGCTCTTGCCTTTTGATCCTCTCCTTTAAGGCGGGAATTTGTGCCGCCCTCTCGGAAAGTTGCAGAAAACGATCGTGCAGCGGCTTGAGGGAGGTCTGGCGCTTTCTGGCTTCCAGGTAATCCGATTCGGCGTAGCCTAGGGCCTCAATCTGCAGGGTGAGCTGCTCCTGCCTCTCCTTAATAGTCGCCAGCTCCTTCTCTCGCTGGGCGATCTCGTTTTCCAGGCCGGGCAGCCCCTCCAGTCGCAAGGAGAGGCCGGCGTACTCCAGAACCAAAGGCCCAAGAGCCTTTAGAGCCGCTTCGACCTTCTCCAGCTTGCCGGATTCAAAGCTGACCGTTCCCAGGCCCTCGATTTTAGCCAAGAGATCCTTTTGCTCGGTTTGTGACTCGTGCATCTGCAAGGTCAGATTCCTCAAATCGGCCTGCAAAGCCGAGCGCCGGCTCTTTTGGGCATTCAATTCATCGAAGGCCGTTCGTAAATTGCTCCTCGACCTGGTCGCCCCCTCAATCTTCTCGGTTTGAGCGGCGATTACGACAGCAAGCTTTTCCCTCTCCGCTTTTGCGACCGTCGCGGATTTTTCATACTTTTTGATGAGCAGATCGCGCTGGCCCTGCAAGGGTCGCTCGCAGGTAGGGCAAGCCCCTTCTGCTCCCAGCACCATAACCCTTTTAATGGAGCGCTCCGCCTCGGCCAGAGCTAGCTCCTCTACCTTGTAGCTTCCTCTCAGATCTGCCAGAACGAGGGCTAGCTCGCTGACAAGCTGATCCAGATCCTTATCCTGGCGGCGCAGCAGTGTCTCCTTCTCTTCGATGCAGAGAAGGCTCTCCATCTCGGCACGTGCTTTCGCCGCCTCGCTCCGGAGCCGTGCCAAACGTTCTTCCTGAGCACTATTTCGTGCCAGCAGTCCGTCCAGCTCCTTTTGCAGCTCTCTTTGCCGGACAAGCTCCGCCAGCTCGCTCTTGCACCTCTTTTCTTCCTCAGGGCAGTATGCAATCTCCTCTCGCCTGGCCCGAGATTTATGGAGATCATCGATCAGCGTTTTCGTGCGGGATAGGTTGGCACCGATTGCTTGCTCTCGGATGGCCTCCTCTTTTTGCCGGGCCTGCATCTCGTTATGCTTATCACGGAGCCCCTCCAGGGCAAGTAGCCTGGCCTGCAGCTTTGTATGCTCCTCTTCTCGGGGCAAAAGCTCCTCTCGCATTGCGGCATCCTTGTCCAGCTCCAGGAGCCTTCTCTGGCTTTCAGCAAACGCTTTATTTTCGCCCTGCAAGGCAGCCTCCTTGGCGGCTGCACGCCGCGCGGTCTCCTCATGGACCTCTCTCTTAGGCCGCAAAATTTCCAGCCTATCCCTTATTCCAGCCAGCCTCTCCAGCATGGGCCGAAGATCGGAGAGCCTCTTTTTGCAGGCATCGATCTCAAAGAGCCGCAACTCTTCCGCTTTTGCAGTCTCTTTCAGCTCTCTGTCCGCTATCTCCTGGCCCTTAATCCTCGCCACCAAAAGGCCATGCCGGCGCATCTTCTCGGCCATGGCCTCCAGCTCCTGCCGTCTCTTCTCCCCGGCTTCCTGGAGCCTTGCCAGGCTTCCATCTGCTTCCTGCAGGCCTTTTTCCCCGCTTAGAATCTCCAAAGAGGCATTCTCCAGCCGGGCCGTTACGTCTCCCGTCTCCGCCAGCGCTCCCGCCAGCCAGCTCTTTTGCTCCTCCTGGGAATCACGATCGGCTTTGATCTGCATTATGGCATTTTCTTTGATGTCTTCCAGGCCCAGGAGCTTGAGCAGATATTCCCTCTTACCCATTCCGCCCTCTTTGAGCAGATTATCCAGGTCCTTTTGCCGGGCGTAGAAGGTCTTCATGAAGTCCTGATAGCTGATCTTCAGGATCTCCTCCAGCCTCGTGTCCACCTCTTTGCTTCCGGTGGCAATCCTCTGTCCATCCAGCACGAGAAAGGCCTCTGCCATCAAGCCCTTTCCTTTCATGGCCCGGTAGATGACCAGCTCCTGCTTGCCTAAGGAGAGAGTCAGGCGGGTCTCCACAGCATCAGATTCTCTGGCCCGGGCATTGCGGATGAAGTCTCTCTTGATGCTTGATGCCCGGTTGCCGTAAAGAGCCCAGGCAATGGCCTCCACTATGGTGCTCTTGCCGGATCCGTTGCTGCCCACGATGCCGGTTAGCCCGTCGGAAAACTCGAGCTCTGCATGGCGAAATTTCTTGAAGTTTTTCAGGACCAGCTTGTTAAGATGCATCCAATGCCTCTTTATGCCTGGCCAGTACGGCCTTCTTCATAATCTCCGATCCATAGGAGACTACCTCATCCTTAATCTTTGCCGGTATCAGCTCTCGTGAGGATTCCTCCCCCAGGTAGACGGAAAACTCCTCGTGCAGCGTGCGACGATCAACGGGCCGCTCGAAATGCTCCTCAACATCTGCAAACTCCGGCCGGATCTTGAAGTAGAGGGCAGAGGCACCCCGTTGATTCAATCTTGTCTGATCTATGCTCCTGTAAGCTGCACGGCTCACGTTTTTGAGAGTGATGCGCACCATTTTGTCTTTGATTTCATCAACATGACATAGCTCCAGCAGGCACTGCGTTATCTCCTCCGCAGGCAAGCCGCTGCAATCTATGGCCGGGTGATCGATCATGTATTTGGGCTTTACCGGCACACTCTCGGCTCTTCCGCTCTCCAGGTCCACCAGCAGCATTCCTTTCAGATCCATGGCCTCGCCAAAGTTGAAGTACTCAAGCGAGCCGCTATACCAGGCGTTCTGGGAAAGCTGCGTCTGTCCATGAAAGTGACCCAGAGCAATATAATCAAAATCGCTTTTGAGGAAGCTGTCCTTCAGCTCATGCTCACCCACGCTCCTCATCTTTTTGTTCTGGAGCGACTCCACCAGGCCGTGCATGACCAGCACATCTCTTCCTCTGCGTTCTATCTTCTCAAATTCGGTCAGGTAGTCCTGCGGCTCCAGGCAGAAGGGTATGCAATGGAAATAATGGTCTCCCACTTCAACTCTTTCATACTCATACCTCTGGGCGATATGCACGCCCCGCAGACCCTCAAAAAGGCGGAAGGGGCTGGTGGATGAGAAGCTCTTGGGAGCGTCGTGATTGCCGCTGATTATGATCACAGGTATGCCCTCTTCCATAAGCCGAAAGAGGCCCCTCTGGAAGACCACCAGGGGCTTGATCTTGGGGCGAACGTGATGGAAGACATCGCCGGCATGGACTACCGCATCAGGTCTTAGCTCAATGATCTTCTCGATGGCCTGCTCAAAACCGGAATACACCATCTCTTCTATGCGATTTCTGCCATGCTCATCCAGGCGGCTGTAGCTGGAAAAGCCCAGGTGCGAATCGGCCAGGTGAATTATTTTCATATGCCCGCATCCTAATCCAAAAACGGCTTGAAGCCGCCTCTGGTGATAAGGCTCTCCTGCTTATCTTCCTTCTCCAGACGGCGCAAGTAATCCTCGTAGCGGTGTATCCTGGCGGGCACGGGAAAAGGGATATTCAGGGTAGATACGACAGCTTCGCCCTTCTCCAGAGTCTGAATCTCAATATCCATGGAGGAGAGATCTTGCTTGGCCGACTCTTCCAGCTGCATGCGGTCGTTTCTGTCCCCCAGGCCCATGACCACTAAAGTATTGAACTGGGAGAGCAGTTGCTTATCGATGAGCTTGGGCTGCTGGGTGACGGCACACAGGCCCACACCGAACTTGCGGCCTTCCCGGGCGATACTCTCGAAGCGAGAGGTGTTGCTGCCCGCGCCCAAAACCCTCTGTGCCTCCTCAATGGTGATGAGGCAGTTCTTGCGGCTCTCTTGGTCCTCTTTCTCGTCCTTTTTGTACTCATCCAGGATATATCGCGATATAACGGAGAGCAAGAAGAGCTCGGATCGGTCGCTCATCCTGGGTATATCCACCAGCACGACCTTTCCTTTCTGCAGATTGGCCAGAATATTGGCCAGGCTGGACCTTTTCCGGATGTACTGATTTCTTCCCAGTTCATTTTTAATCCTTCGAACCAAAACCATGACCGTGCTGTCCTTGAAGCCTTCCTGCATCATGCGGGCCATGCCTTCCGGGCTTTGGATCTCTTCCAGCCAGTTTGCCGGGTCCAAGATCCTGGAAATGGCTTCCAGTGCATCTCTTTGCGGCGGCGACCAATCATAGAGCAGAGCAATGTCCTCCGGAAGAATCTCGCTTTCTGATATGGCCAGCTCCTCCACGCCCGGATCAGAGGCGTTCTGCTTGTTTGTGGAATAGCAGGCGAGCCCCTCCCGATACCTCTTGAGATGGACGAGTCCTTTGACAAGATCCTTGCTTTTGCCTTTCAGGTATTCTCCGTGCGGATCAACAATGAGAAGGCCGAACTTGGACTCGCCCCGTGCGAACAGCCGCATGCATGAGGCGGCAAAGACCTTCATGAAGTTGGACTTGCCCATGCCCGTGGTGGCGAAGACGCCCATGTGGTGATCCATGGCCTCGCTATGCAGGGCCACAGGAATCTCTTCTACCAGTCGTGAGCCGTTTCTCAGGTAGCCTACCTCGATGTCTCCCATCACCTGGCTTAAAAACTTAAACTCTTCTTTCTCCGCTCGCACAACGGTTGCGAACTTTGTGGGCAGCGTCCTGGACCTTTTAAACTCCAGTCTTTTATTTATGCAGCCTAGAGGCTCGGCGATGACGCGATTGAAGATCTGGTCGGAATCGAAGAACTGGGTGCCTTTCATGGTGGTATCCCAGTGGCCGTCGTAGTTGGAGCTGTGCTCTATGTTCAGAACGCGGGCGAGAAAAGTCAGTCCCTGGTCTTTGATAGAGAATATCTGCCCCACTTCTACCCTTTCCTCATCGGGAAGGATGAAAGGCACAGTGAAATGATATTCGGTCACGCTCTTGGAGACGATTTTGTAGGTCGTGTCCCCACTCAAGATTACCTTTCGATTCAACAGGCTTTCTCCCGCAGGGGCCTGGTTCTCTTCTTGCGTTGTCGCCACTTATATTCTCCCACTTTTTCGCTAGCTTATTTTGCCTCAGGTTGCTCATTTTACATTGCTTAAAATCCTGACCTCATCTCCAGGATGTCGTGGAAGTCCTGCATAAGCATTCTTATCTCCGAATGAGTCATTCCGCTCTCCAAAAGCCGCGCCATGAGTTTATGGCGCACGGCTGCTCCTTCTTGCTCGGTGATCCTGATATCCCGGTGCGCCCGGAAGAGGGCATGAGGATATCCCAGGCACTCGGAGGAGCAGGAGTAGGCGGCCAGCTTTCCCAGAACCGATCCCATTTCGTCCCTGAGAAAGGAAGGCGCATCCACCCGGAAGGCGTGCTCGGACTGCCCGCAAAAGCGAACGACGTAGGTCTCGCCGTTCCATCTGCCCTGGCCCGCATCTACTTTTTTGTCCTTGAGGCTGAGATACCAGGCGGCGCCTGGCAAAAGCCCGCTGCCGGCCATGCTGGTATGCTGCACAAAGGGAAGTGTGATCTCCTCGCCCCAGAAAAGTGAACTCGACTTGGCCACGGCCAGAAGCGCGACGCCCTTTTCCCGAGCTCGGGCGAAGACTGCGGCAAGAGCGTCCCTCAGGAGTTCAAAGACGTCAAAGCTGCCGTCGTAAAGGATGATATCTCCGGCATGGGCTTCGCCAAGCGCTTCATTTATAGCCACATACTCCTGTAGCTCCCGATAGTAGCTGGAGAGTCGATCCAGATCCGATTCCTTGAGATCGACTCCTTTCAGGCCGAAGAATTGCTCCAGATAGAGGTCGAACATGTTTTTGCACAGCATCGTGTCGGCCACGAAGACATCGTCAAAGGTGATGACCGTGCGCCTCCAATCTCTTCCCCGGTAGACGGCATAGCCTGCCCGGATCAGGTTCACATTGGCCGTCGACCAGTTGCAGATGGAGACATTGGAGCCGTCCACCGCGAATATCTCTCCAGCAAATTCACAGGGCTCCACGAGCACGAAGTCGCGGCTTTGCACACCCGTCTCGGCAAGATATCGGTCAATTCCGTCCAATGAGATGTGATCACGGATCATTTCTGCAACAAGGGAAAGGCGGCTCCATTCTTTCATTCAAAATTATATTGACATAGGCAAGGTATAAGGATTGCCCCGATTGTGCAAAACATGCATCCATTGCTTTTGCGAGCCTCATGGAACACAATTTTTTCGGGCTTAATATCATCAGAATCCAAAAACTTTTAGTACGATACCATTAAATCCTTAACTCTCATCGAGTGGGGAATACAAAATATTAATATCAATCTAACTGCATCGTCTTCAAACAATAAAATTATATAGATATAGTTTCCCTACATAGGGGTATGGAGCAATGGGCAAGGGATTGGCTAGAAGGGGAGCGAGCTAAAGGCGTGAAGTGCCTTGAGATAAAAGTCAAAGGAAGGAACCATTACGTCTATGACTCGACTACCCACTGGGACAAGGTAATCAAAAAGCGGGTTAAAACATCTCGGTACATCGGAAAACTTGATCAAGAGAAAGGCCTAATAAAGTCTCGAGGCATGAACAAATTCGACGACGTGCGGGCTCCAAGTGTCACCGAATACGGTAATTCTATGCTGCTTCGTTTGGCAATGGAGGATCTTAAACCACTCTTGATATCTGCTTTTCCTGCCAATTGGGAGGCCATTTACGCATTGTCCATGATTAGGACCGATGGTAACGTCCCTCTTAAACAAAGCAAGGTAGTCTGGGAGAAGCTTCACAATCCGGATTCAATTCTGCCAAACATGAATCCAGGTGCTGTTTCCAAGCTGCTACGAACAGTTGGTGTCGATCGCGAGGGGCAGGATATCGTATTCCAAGGCATTCTCGATCACAGCGAGCAACTCATCTACGACTTGAGCACTACCTTCTCTCGCTCCATGAGCATCCAACAGGCTGAGAAAGGATATAATAAAGACAAAATACATCTCCCTCAGATAAATCTAGCACTTCTCTGCAGCGCAGACACTGGCTTTCCGACAATGATAAGATCTGTGCCGGGCAGTGTAAAGGACATCAAGACACTTTCCAACACCATTAAAGAGATGGACATCGAAGGAAAGCTTCTGATTCTCGATCGCGGTTTTTTCTCTGAGGATGTGATCAAAGACCTCTCTGAGGCGAAAATTGACTATGTGCTTCCCACCAGAAGAAATAGCCACTACTACGATGTCAGAATTCATCTTACAGAGCATTTTCGATATCATAAGAGGCTCATTGAATGTGGAAAAAGGAAGGTCGGTGAGATTTATCTGTACAAGTTTGAGGACCTGGACTTAAAGCTTGAGGAAACTAAGACCCTGTATCTGAGGTTGGATGAAGAGAAAATCGATAAGATTGAGCTTCGTGAGAAGCTGAAAAGGACAGGAATGATTCTGATTCTGTCCAGCAAGGATATGCCGGTGCAGGAGATGTACGAGTTATACAAGAAAAGAGAACGAGTAGAAAAGCTGTTCGATGCCTACAAGAATGTTCTGGATGCGGATAGGCTGTACTTACAGGACGACGAAAGCGTGTTCGGACACGTGTTCATTTCCTTCCTTTCCCTCTATGCCTACTGCAAGCTTGAAGAGATGCTGAAAAAAGCCGAGCTAAATCGGAAGATGTCTCCTGGCGATCTGTTGTTGCAGTACAGCAAAGTGTATCATGTCAGGATTGGCGATCGAACACTTATCTCAGAGGTGCCGAAGAAGGTTAGAGATTTGGATAGCAAGCTTGGATTGGGTTTATTCCCTACCACATGAGGTGTTAAGGATTAAAAGATATAATAAAAGGTGGTCTTGAAGATGAAAATATTATTTTTGACAACTGTTATCATTGGCTGTCTCCTTGTGGGATTGACATCGGCGGATCAGGATGTATCATATGCAGTCGAAGCTGCACCTCTTAGCTTGACTATTGGACAATCCGTTGCCGTCAACTACACAGTACTAGATACCAATGGCTCCGGCCTAAAACAGGTGGAGTTGTGGCGCAAGGATGGGGACGACGATTGGAAGGAGATTTCGCGAAGATCTCTCGCGGGTGAGACCGGAGAAGTCACGGGTTCGTTCAATGATTCGCCGGCCCGAACCGGGTAAATTCTGGTACGGCGTGCATGTAGTCGATAATGCTGGAAACGAAAACGATGAACAAAATGAGAATACTGCTAATCAACCCGGCGACTGGGGTCCTGCCGAGGTGGCGGTAATACAGAGCGCATCACCTGTGGTCCAGGCATTCCAAGTAGTGCCGATGAATGTGACGCTTGGTCAGTTCGTCGAGATCACCTATCGTGTAGCTGCATCAAACAGCTCAGGTTCGGGCCTGCAACATGTGGAGTTGTGGCGCAAGAATGGGGACGACGATTGGAAGGAGATTTCGCGAAAATCTCTCGCGGGTGAGACCGGAGAAGTCACGGGTTCGTTCAATGATTCGCCGCCCGAACCGGGTAAATTCTGGTACGGCGTGCATGTAGTCGATAATGCTGGAAACGAAAACGATGAGCAAAATGAGAATACTGCTAATCAACCCGGCGACTGGGGTCCTGCCGAGGTGGCGGTAATACAGAGCGCATCACCTGTGGTTCAGGCCTTCCAAGTCGCGCCTCTTACCTCTTAGTGTCAATTGACGTTGATAGGGATCGACACTGCCTATTTTTTTAGGATTTGCATTTCAAGATGATTCATTGTTCTTTTTCGCCCGATCTTCCGTCATCACCCGAAAGATACCGGTCACCACGCCAACCATTGCCGGAGCCAGGAAGAAGCCGGAGATTCCGGCGACAAGGCCGCCTCCCAGGAAGGCAAGCAGCACCAGTAGCGGATGCAGCGAGGACTTGGTGTAGACGATGTAAGGCCGGATGACCAGCTCCGCGATATGAACCAGAATCGAGGCGGCCAGGAAGAAGAGAGCGGCATCCATGGGGCCAATCTCAATGTACCTGCCTACAGCCGTGGGTATGAAGACCAGCCAGGTCAGAAAGGGCACCATACCGGCCAAGAAGACGATGCTGGCCATGGCGAAAGGCCGGGGAACGGCAAATAAATAAAAGATGGCGACCGATGTAATCCCGCCCGCTATGGCGGTGTAGATGCTGCCCATGTAAACTCCGCAAAGAATGCTATCTATTCTGGCCAGGCAGCGCAGCTCAAAGCTGCCGTCTTCCAGATGGAAAAGCTCCCTTACGGCCTGAGACAGTCGGTCTCCATCAAGCAATAAAAAGTAGCAGACGCAAAATGCGATCAAGAAATTGACTATGCCAAGAGTTATGGTTGAGCCCAGGCTGAAGACGGGCAGGCTGGCTAAGAGATTGATGCCCATTCCCATCAGGTTGGCCATGCCCCGCGAGATTTCATCGAGTATCGCTTGAGGAATATGGACCCGGGAGACAAATTCAAAGATGAGAGTGACGATCTCCCTTTCGTGGCTCTCCAGCCACCTGATCTGGTTTGAAGTCTCGATAACTCCCGTGGCAAAGACTGCAGAGAGCGGAACGACAATGCAGATGATGGCCGCCAGCGAGCCGATGCGCCGGTTTTTTCCGAATAGATCACGCACCGGTCGGCCCACGTAGGCGAAGACGAGGCCCAGGACCAGGCCGTCGAGAAGCGGCCAGATGTAGTAAGAAAGCAGGATGGCAAGGGCTAGCGTGAAGACTATCAGCCAATTTTTTTTGCCCAGACGGATTGGCAGATCAAGCTGCATTCTACACACCGGGGAGCGAATCTCCTGGATTTAGGGGTGTCGTTCCTGGAACTGCCCCAATCCATGTGAAGTAAGAATCGGCCGGATAGCCAAGAACTCTACCGCTGGCATCAGGTCTCAATACTCCCGTGCTTGAAGATCGGAGCCCCACGGCAATGGGTGAGAGCATGAACTCATTAATTAAGCTCTGGTTGTTGGCAAAAGAAGTCCAAAGAAACTGATTATAGTTTTCCAGATAGGTATTAAACTGCCCGGCCGATTCCATTACATACTGGCCTCTTCCATGATATTCGCCCATGAACAGTCCGATCTTCAGGCCATTGGCCACTCCTCTCTGGTAGTCGGTCATCTCCCCGAGTGCGGAAGGAATGGCTAATATGAGCATAATTAAAACGGCTATTGCCGCGATCAATTTCATTTAATGTCATCTCCAGGACATCTGCAATATGGCATAAGCTTTTAGCTTTTCCATCATCATCGATTATCTATACCGAAATAGCGGGAAAAAAACAAAAAAAGTAGTAATAATAAATTATTTTATTCCTTTGAAGCATTCCTCCAGATGTCTATCGCTCGGTCTCTTGGTCATCAGGCTTACGGTCACGGTTGCCAGTATCGCCAGTGGCAGGGCTACTAATATCGGATCTACCACCGGCCAGGGCATCTGAGTGATCAGCACATCCCGGCCCAGCAGCATCTTGCATATCCCCAGAGGCACTGCCTCGGCTTTATGGATGAACAGATACCAAAAGAGGGTCACGAACGTGCCGGTGACAAGCCCTGCAATGGCTCCTGCTTTGGTTGCTCCTTTCCAGTAGAGTGCGCTGGTATACATGGGCAGAAAGGCAGCAGCACACAGGCCGAAGAAGATGGCTGTGCCGCGAGCGATTATATTATCTGGGAGAATCAAGCCCAGAACCACGGCAATAACAACTGCAATAATTATTCCTATTCTCGTAATCAGTATCGATCCACTGCCTTTTTTGTTGGTTAGCGTCTCATAGATGTCTCTGCCGATAGCTGTTCCCTGGGCATGAAACTGAGAGCTGGATGTAGACATGGCAGCCGCCAGAAGTGTGAGCATGAAGAGGTAGACGAACCACTCCGGAGTCGCCGCGTTGATGTAGAGAGGGATTATGCTGTCCGCGTTGCCCTTGGCGATGTTTACGGATATGTTTCCTTGCGTCTGGTAGAAGAAAACATTAGATAGAGACCCTACCACGAAGGCCACACCCGTCATGGCCAGGATGAAGATGCCGCCGATCAGAACGCCACGGTTCAGTTCGCGATTGGATTTCACAGTCATAAACCGAACCACAAGCTGAGGCATGGCCAAAACTCCAATGCCCACGCCCATGACAATAGTAGACATCAGCGTCCACCACCAGGTGCTGCCGAAGGAGGGCATCGATGTCCAGCCGGTATGTCCCATGGCGGCAAACTTGGCAGGAACCAGGTGCGCTAAATTGGTGAGGGCCTGGTGAGCAGCGGTTATTCCCCCCAGATGGCTGTAGGTCATAATTAGAAGAATGGCCATGCCTATGAACATGATGGTTCCCTGCATGGCATCGGTATACATGACTCCGCGTAGGCCCCCCCAGAACACGTAGACTGTGATTATGACTGCGTAAATAAGCAATGCCATTTTGTAGTCTATGGCAAGAGTCGTCTCCATAAAGCGTGCTGCCCCGATCAGGACAACGGAAGCGTAGAGCGGCATGCCCAGGAAGATGACAATGCCACTGAAATACTGGATGAATTTGCTGTCAAATCTTTTCCCCAAGAGCTCGGGGAAGGTCATGGCATTGAGGTTGTGGCCTATCTTCCGGGTTCTCTTGCCGTAGACGATGAAGGCCAAAAAGATGCCCACAAAGATATTGAGCAAGGTAAGCCACAGCAGGCCCATGCCAAAGAGGCCGGCTGTGCCGCCGAAGCCGACGATGGCCGAGGTGCTGATGAAGGTGGCACCGTAGCTCATGGCCATGATGTAGGGGTGGGTCGTTCTACCTGCCACCAGGTAGCCCTCTGAGTCCTTGGTTGATTTCCAGCCTCTGTAACCCAGATAGAGGGTGGCAAGAAGGTAGATTAGGACAATGGCATATAGTAGAGGAAGATTCATTTAGATCACAATCCCAGCTCTTTTTTCTGCATCTCTTCTTCACGCTCTTCCCAGGCGGCTTCCTCTTTTATCTCTAAAGCCTCCAGCTCTCCTTCTTTATTCCAGTTTACAATACCGTAAACCACGCATAAAAGCGCGCTAATGATACAAAGAAGATAGACTCCCCAAATCCAAGGATCATCAATGCCAAGCACGATTATCACCAACCATAATGCTGCCCGATTGCAGTCTATTCTGCCAGCCTACACACATATTGCGAGCTTTCCAGGGGAAAGCTGTGGCGTGTGGTAGCATGTAGCATTATAGCAAGCTATAAGGGTGTCGGTCAGGAATATATATTACAATTATCACTACGCGGCATCCGTTTCGAAAAACTGGATTGATGATTTCTTGCCTGCAAAGAAGAACTTTATCTTTGAGGAGTCGAGAAGCAGTTACGCAAAGGGACACAGGACAATGAAAAAAAAGGAAAACTAAATGCTCGAAGCTGTAAATTACGCTAATATTTCTGTCATGGCTTTAGCTGCGGTTTTCGTCCTCATCGCTGTTCGGCAAGTGGGCAAGAATAGCCTTGCCATCTGGCAGATTATGCTGCTGGGCGCCCTGACGGTCCTCTTCACAGGCCAGATCTCGCCAGAGGATGCTGCTCGCGCCATAAATCTGGATGTGATGATCTTTCTGGGAGCAATGTTCGTCATTGGCGAGTGCATGCAGGAGAGCGGCTATCTTCTATATCTGTTCAATCAATTCTTCGGCAAAGCCAGGAATCTGGATCAGCTTTTGCTTCTCATCCTGTTTGCCATGGGCTTTCTCTCGGCTCTGCTCATGAATGACACAATTGCTATCATCGGCACGCCGCTCATGCTCTACTTTGCCCGGACGCTCAAGATCGCCCCCAAGCTATTGCTCCAGACTTTGGCTTTTGCCGTGACCATCGGCAGCGCCATGAGCCCCATCGGCAACCCGCAAAATCTGCTCATCGCCGTCAATGCAAACCTATCCAATCCCTTTCTCGTCTTTTTGCAGTATCTGCTGCTGCCCACAGTTGCCAACCTTTTGCTGGCCTATCTGCTGCTCCGACTTTTCTACAAAGAGCAGTTTCAGAACAGGCCGCTGGAGATCTGCCAAGAAGAGATCTCGGACCCGGCATTAGCTCGTCTCTCCCGCATATCCTTCGTTCTGCTCATAGCACTGATCCTGGCCAAGATGGGAGTGGTAATCCTTGGTGTGGGGGGCGGCGGCGAGTTTCGGCTGACCTACATCGCCCTCATCTCGGCGTTGCCCATCCTTCTTTTCAGCAGCAAAAGATATGGGATCCTGAGAAACATCGACTGGTGCACTCTGATCTTTTTTGCGTCAATGTTCGTTCTCATGGACGCGGTCTGGAGGTCGGGGATCTTTCAGTCTCTTCTGGCCGGATCAAATGCCGATCTGGCCTCCATTCCCACCATTCTGGCGCTTTCTGTCCTCTTAAGCCAACTCATCTCCAATGTGCCACTGGTGGCCCTCTGCCAGCCGCTGCTGATCAATCCCTCCCCGCAGGCGCTCATGGCCCTGGCCGCGGGAAGCACCATCGCTGGAAATCTCTTTATTTTGGGAGCGGCCAGCAACGTGATAATCATTCAAAATGCGGAGAAGAGCGGCGAGACGCTCACTTTCCTGGAGTTTGCCAGGGTAGGGGTACCTCTGACGGTGCTGAACGTGCTGGTTTACTGGCTGTTTCTATGATTGGCTTTTCCCTTTCTCCTCGATCCGCGCGTTGATCACCCGATCCGACCTCGCCAAAGCCTCCTCCGTTTCCCCGTAATGCCTGGCCGCATCCTCCATGATCTGCTTGAAGCCCTCCAGATCCCCTGCGTCTGCCTTTTCGCAAAGCCGCATGCATTCGGCTACAAATGTCTGGCGAACGGCTGCCGCCTTGGGATTCTTCTGGATGGAGGCGTAAAGCTCGGGATTCTGGTCCAGGATTCGGCCCACAAAGTCGATCATGATCTCGTAGACCGGGGACATGAATTTCCTCGACCTTTGCACATCAAAGTCGAGAGTACGCAGCGCTGCCCCGATGCCGATGTAGGCGAAGTGAGTGAGGGCCTGCACCACAGCCATAATCTCGTCGTGCTCTTCTGCATCCAGGATTTCCACGTGCGCGCCGTCCGACTGGAAGAGCGACTGCATGATGGAGAGCCACTTTCCCGTCTTTCCCTCCACGGGCGTGAGGATGATGGTCTGACCGGCGAGAGAGGCCATGGTGGGCCCGAACATGGGATGCGTGCCTAAAACCTCCACGCCCTTGGGGGCATAGGTCTTCATGGCCTTCACCGGCCCGGACTTGATGGAGGTCACATCCATGATCAGGCTGCCGGGATGCATGTGAGGCGCAACCTCCCGGATGACCTGTACCGTCTTCTCGATTGTTACGCTTACCAGGACGATGTCGCTCTTTTCCACTTCTGCCATCATGTCCAAAGCATAGCGCACCCCCAGGCGCTTTGCCACCTCCACCTTGCCGCTCGGCCCCCAGACCGCCACATCAAAGCCCTTCTCCTTAAAGTAGCGGGCAAACCAGGAACCAGTCTCGCCCGTGCCCCCCAAAATCAGTATGCTCGCCATTATGCCCTTGCCCTCCACACCACTCTTAGCACGAAAATGCCTCTTGACTTAGTAAGGCTTTGCATGAGATCCAGGGAATCACGCAAAGGCGCGAAACCCCGATGAGAGATGGAATATTCTTGACTCACGCATTCCACTTCAGTCTTCTATTCCTCTCTCATCTCTGTCTGCCCCCGCGCCAGACGTATGGCCTCGTGCAGCTTTGCCTCCAGCAATCCCTTTGGCGGCAGCTCCACCAGATACTCAGCCGCCCGGATCTCGCCCCGGTCGAGCTGCAACAGCTCTATTTGCTCCCGGTTCTTCTCGCCGCACAGTATCAGGCCAATGGGCATCTCCTCGCCCGGCCGGCGCTCGTACCTGTCCAGCCAGCGCAGGTAGAGCTCCATCTGCCCCTTGTGGGCTGGATCGAAGCTTCCCAGCTTCAGCTCTATGGCCACCAGGCGGCGCAGGCTGCGGTGATAGAAGAGCATATCTAGGTAGAAGTCCCGGTCGCCAATGGTCATGCGCTTCTGGCGGACGATGAAAGAAACGTCGGTGCCCAACTCCAGCAGAAACCTCTCCAGCTCCCTCAGTATGGCCGCCTCTAAATCGCGCTCGCTGTAGGTGTCCTCCAGCCCCAGGAAGTCCAGCAGGTAAGGGTCCCGAAAGACCAGATCGGGGGTCATGAGGTCCTCTTCCTGTAAGGCCTCTAGCTCCTGTCTGGCCAGTTCCTCAGGCTTGCGAGAGATGGCGGTACGCTCGTAAAGCATGCCCTGCATCTTCCGGCGCAGCGTTCGCACGCTCCAGCGTTCCACCCTTGTCATCTCGGCGTAGAACTGGCGTTGCAGAGGATCCTTGAGGTAGATGATTTCAATGAAATGGGACCACGACAACAGTCCAGACAGTGTCTGGACTATCTTGGCATCGTCGAAAACCTCGGCAAAACGGATCATGTGAAACACATTGCTGCGGCGGAATCCCTTGCCGTGGTCTGCAGTCAGCCTCTCGCTCACCAACTCGACAACTTTCGCTCCATACTCGGCCCGGTTCTCGGCTGGCAAGTCCTCGCTGATACGCTTTCCTATCTGCCAGTAGAGCATGACCAGCTCGGAGTTAACCGACTGTGCTACACGGCGGCGTGAATTTTCTACCAGGCAGCTGATATCGTCAAGGAGCCGCTTGGAGTCGATGGCATCGGTGTTTATCCCGGATTCTTTCATCTTGCCTGCCGATGGCAGCTCGTCTTTAACTTTGAGATTTTTCTTCATGCCTTCATCGCCCTGGCCTTCTGCCTGGCCGCCACAGCGTCGATTTTCCTGGGCGCTCCCTGCCGGAGCCCGCGTCTTGTTGCACTCGCGCCAGCCACCCTCTCGTGATCTTCCGGAGAACTCACTCAGAGCCGATAACACGCCGCCAACTTGGGGTTAATCTCTGCCTTCAGATCTTCATCCACTTCGCCCAAAATGCGTATGATAAGAGCTTTCTCCACAGTCGCAAGTTTATCCAGCATTATAACCGAATCGGATATTAGCCCTGAGAGAGCAAAAGAAGATCTGCATCGTGAAATTAAGACATCTTCCGGCGATGGGATCGAAGGCATGTTTGAGGATATGTAGGCAACTACAATGTCGTATTTGGTTTCATGAATAACAAGTGCAGGCCTACGCTTAATCGAACTCAAATCTGTAAAAGGGAATGGGACTACGACGATCTTTCCTTTCATCAATAAATGTCAGGCTCTTTATCCACATATTTAGATAGCGCCTGCTGTGAGAGTCTCATAAGCCCTCTGGTGATTTCCCTCTCATCGCCAGGCTCTTCCAGATCGTAAGGAAGATCGCTGGTTATGATCCTGCGCTCTAAAACCTCACACATAGATATTACTCTCGATTCTTGATATTTAAAGCTTGATCACTAGAGCTGCGGCCTTCATCGCCCTGGTCTTCTGGCGGGCTTTTGCGGCGTCTATCTTCCTGGCGCTCCCCGAGGCGTCACGTCATGTCGCCCTTGCGCCGGGCATCCCTGGCCAGCTCTCGGGCGGTCCTCTGTTGATCTGTAGTCTATCCTGCTTTGCCTCTCGTCTCCTTAAGCAGCCTCTCCATCCTTTCTATGAATCTCTCTGCCAGATCAATGCTCGCCTGCACCTCTTCCTCCGTTGGCAAGGCCATGAAAGAGTATTGATCGGCATGGCGCACACTTCTGATTCGGTCGAAAAGCATGGGCCAAGCCTCCTCAAGGATGCCATCTTCTACATACCTCTGTCATTCGGGCCTGCGTGGCCATTTGTGCCGTGTACCGCCCGCAGAGGAAACAATCAAATAGCCGGAGCGAACAAATGTTAATGATAACATGAAGCTTAAAATCAAGATCGTCGGCACCAAAGTACATGATGTAGGGTATCGCGTATTCCTGCTCAAGCATGCCATGAATCTAGCCCTGCCGGGACTCTCTACCTACAACTGGGAAGAGGACGGCCAACAAGAAGTCATTGCTCTCGTGGAAGGAAACGAAGCCAGAATCACTGCTTTCTTGCGGACAGTTGAGAAGAATAAGCCGGAGCCGGCCGAAGTTTCTAAAGTGACTTTTGAGGATTACGACGGCGACGTGGGGCGAACCAGCGAGGTTGCCATGTTTTGCTCTTTCGTTCAACTGGACAAGGCGATCCCGCTACTCCTGGATATGAGAGATGATCTCAAAGCAGTGCGAAAAACCACAGACTCAACGCTGGACGAAATTAAAGGCATGAGGGAAGACATCCAGCCGGGATATGCGATGCAATTTCGGCAAATGCAGGCGGATGTCCGAGTCATAAAGGATCGACTTGGAATAGCCTGAAGTTATCGAAAAAACGGTGCACAGCGCTGTTCTGAAGCTAAGGCCGCGTTTTTGAGCGGAGATAAATCGCATGACAAATCCTTGACCGCCGCCGGCCCACCCTTGGGCTGCCTGGGGCCTCGGCTCCCGGCGGCGCTCGCGTCCGGGCGCAGGTGGCCAGTCGGGCCGAAGGTGAGGGGGCAGGAGACCTGATGAGCGGTGTTTCGGTTGGGTTGGTCACCAATTATTGCTAAGGTTGCTATTAGCCGCGATATTCTAAACGATGACAGACGAACCTAACCACAAAGATCACGAAGATCATGGTTTTGCGCGGGATCACGGGCTCACGCGAAGGCGCGAAGTCCCGATGACACCTGCCCATCTTCCAACCAGATTTGGGCCTTCAAACAGGCCTGGAGCTTGAGGGCCTCGGCCTCTGCCAGGGCAGTGTCTCCCGCCCTTGTAGCCGCTGCGCCTCCCTGCGAGCCGTGGGGGTGCACGGGCAGCCTTCTACAGGGCTCGGGCATCGCGGGCCAGCTCATGGGCTTCCTTCTGGAGGGCCTGGCGGCGATCTCTGGAGGAGGTGTGGTGCATAGGAGAATAGTTCTATACTTATGAAAATGCCACAGAACTTTGAGGACGCACGAGGTGAACTTGTAAGTTATTCATAGTACCGTGTGCAATCTCCCTAAATCGGCCTAAATCCGCTTTAGCCTAACTACTTGTTCCTGTACTCTTGATAAATCTCTATCGATAATTGCCCCGATTGTGCTTTTTCGCTATCAATGAGATTAGAAAACTGCTGTATAACCTAAACTCCGGCCTTTGCAGTAACCATTTTTTGTATTGAACTCTTCCGTCAACGAAATTACCGAAGGATTTATATACTATTATGGTTATTACTCTTAGCTATGACGTATCTGGTCAAGCAGAAGATTCGCGGGCATACTTACGTTTACGAAGCCGAAAATTTTTGGAACCCTGAGAAGAAGCAATCCAGGCAAAAACGCAATTATCTCGGCGTCTGGGATGAGACATCAGGAAAGCTCATTCCAAAGGTCGCCGAACGCGATGTCAAGACGACGAAATCATTGGGTCCTGCTTATCTTCTTGATTCTGTTTGCAATGAAATCCAGCTTAGAAAGAAGCTCTCTGAAGCGTTTGGCAAGGATGGAGATTTAATTCTTGCTGTTGCGATGAGCAGGTTGCTGCATCAGACATCTCTTAAGAACCTTCACCACGTCCTAGAGGACTCGTTTCTGCCGGAGATGTACTCTCTAAAAGAGACATTCAGCTCTCAGTGGCTCTCTAGTTTCCTGGAGCGATTATCCACCAAAGAAACCGCCATGACCACCTTCTATAACTCCTTGATAGCAGGCGAAGATGAGACGCTGATATTCGATATCACATCGCTCTCCTCAGCCTCGCGAAATATCGATTGGTTGGAATGGGGATACAACCGCGATGGCTTGGACCTGCCTCAAGTCAACCTGGGATTGGTGCTTTCACTGAACAATCACTTACCTCTTTACTTCAAGTTGTTTCCAGGAAGCATTAACGATGTTGTGACTTTGAAAAATCTTGTAGCTGAAATAAAAGCATTTGGCATTGCAAAGAGTCTATTCATTCTGGATAGAGGATTCTACAGCGAGAGCAATATTAAAGAAATGAATGCCGAGAATATTGATTTCATTCTTCCGCTTCCGTTTAGCGTTAATATCGGCAAGGGTCTTATCAGCGAGACGAACAAGGATATCGAAAATCCTGCCAATGCAAAGAGGTTCGGCGGAGACATATTCTATGTCTTGGAAAGCGAGGTCCTGATTGGTGAAGTTAATGCCTATGGATATGTCCTGTTCAATAAGAAGCGGGAAGGATCAGAGACAAATTCGTTCTACAACAGACTGATCGATATCGAATCCGCACTCAATGGAAAAGAGTTCAAAAACCCGATCGGAGAATT
>JANYKI010000051.1 GCA_025361645.1 Methanothrix sp. | reverse complement strand
GGAGCTGCTCGTGAGATTCCCAAGACCAATCCATTCTTGAAGAAGCTCTTCGAGACCATCACCGGCTCCAGCCTGGACGAGGAGCCTTACGTTGATTTCGTGGACGATCTGGTGCAGATCCTGGCTAACACGGACATGGAGAAGGTGCTGGAGAACTTCGGCAAACGCACCAAGCAGGAAGACCCGATTGTGCATTTCTACGAGACCTTCCTGGCGGCCTACGATCCCAAAACACGAGAGAAGCGAGGCGTTTACTACACACCGGAGCCCGTGGTGCAGTACATCGTCAAGTCTGTGGATCACATCCTGAAGACGCGCTTCGGCCTGGAGGGCGGGCTGGCGCACACCGCTGATATCGTCGAGTACGACCGGGAGGAAGCCTTTCTGGACAAAGAGGGAAGGCCGGATAGAAGCAAGCTTCTCAAGGTCGTGGCGGAGGAGCGGCCAAAAGTGCTGATCCTCGATCCCGCCTGCGGAACCGGGACATTTCTTTATGCCGTGATGGACTTCATCCGGGCCGAGTTCATGAAGCGAGGAGATGCCGGGCTCTGGTCGGCTTACGTGCGAGATCATCTGCTGCCTCGCTTATTCGGCTTCGAGCTGCTCATGGCACCTTACGCCATGGCTCACTTCAAGCTGGGAATGCAGTTGGCGGGATACGATCTGCCCAAAGAGCAGCAGAAGCAATGGCAGTACGATTTCAAGGGAGACGAGCGGCTGGGGATTTATCTAACCAACACGCTGGACGAGGCTCCCAGCGAGTGGCAGAAGCTTTTTGGAGCCTACCGCATCCTGAGCGAAGAAGCGAATGCGGCGTCGCGAGTAAAAAGAGATCTGCCCATAATGGTGGTGCTGGGAAATCCGCCGTATTCCGGGCATTCCGCTAATAGTAGCTGGGAAATGGTGGGAAAAAAGAAGAAGCTCAACTTCATCGGCCGGTTGCTACAGGATTACTATTTCCTAGATGGGAAGCCATTGGGTGAAAAGAATCCAAAATGGCTACAGGATGACTACGTGAAATTCATTCGCTGGGGCCAATGGCGGATCGAGCACACTGGCTCAGGCATTCTCGCCCTTATTACCAATCATGGCTATCTAGATAATCCTACATTTCGAGGAATGCGTCAGCAATTAATGAATGCATTCGACGAAATTTATATTCTTGACTTGCATGGAAACTCTAAGAAAAAAGAACGAGCACCTGATGGCACAGACGATGAAAATGTCTTTGATATTCAGCAAGGTGTAACCATTGGCATATTTATCAAAATGTCAAAAGTAAAAAAAGATACTTCTGCAAATGTCCGCTACGCAAGCCTTTGGGGATCTAGAGAAAACAAGTATCATTATCTTTTGGAAAATAGTATAAATAATAACAATTGGATTCAACTTTGTCCAAAAACGTCATTCTATCTTTTCGTACCTCAAGATATAGCTCAACTCAACGAATATGAAAATGGATGGAAAATTTCAGAGATAATGCCAATGAATAATACAGGATTGATTTCCTCAAGAGATAAATTTGTATTTGACTTCGATCGAAATGAATTGTTGAATCGTGTTCGTGACTTCGCTAATTCATCTATCGATCACGCCAAGGAATTCTACGGACTTCGTGATGTTAGGGAAAAAACGCTCGAAGAATCACAGAGAATTGTGCGTGGTATCAATGATTATGAATCCTGTCTTAACTATTGTCTTTATCGTCCATTTGATACACGATGGCTATTCTATCATAATTCCTTAGTTAGATGGCCAGTTAAAGAATTTATGAATCATATGTTAGCAGGAAACAATCTTGGAATCAGTACTACGCGCTCGGTCGAAATAGGACGTGGATGGGAGCACGTATTCTGCACTTCGCAAATAATGCAGCATCATATGGTGTCGCTGAAAGAAGTCAATTATCTATTCCCGATATACCTCTATCCGGAAGCTGCTAATAAAGAGAGCCGACAAAGGAGACTCACAACAACATCTTGGCAAGTTGGTCCCAATGGTCGCACCCCCAACTTCAATCCAGATTTCGTCTCTGCCTTCGCATCTCGCCTCGGTCTCACGTTCGTCTCCGACGGCCATGGCGACCTGGCTGCCACCTTCGGCCCGGAGGACATCTTCGACTACATCTACGCCGTCTTCCACTCGCCCACCTACCGTCTACGCTATGCCGAGTTCCTGAAGATCGACTTCCCTCGCGTGCCCCTGACCTCCAACCTGGAACTCTTCCGCAGGCTTTGCCTCCTGGGTGAGGAACTGGTAGCGCTGCATTTGCTGGAGTCACCCCAGCTTACCCAGCTTCTCACCCGCTATCCTGTGGCGGGCGACAATATCGTGGAGAAGGGCTTTCCCAAGTTTGTGGTCTACGAGGAAGGCCAGCCTGGCTACGTCTACATCAACAAGACGCAGTACTTCGAGGGCGTCCCAAAGGAGGTCTGGGAGTTTCATGTGGGCGGCTACAAGGTCTGTGAGAAGTGGCTCAAGGATCGCCGGGGCAGGCAGCTCTCCTTTGACGATCTCATGCACTACCAAAAGGTGATCGTGGCCCTGGCGGAGACGGTGCGGCTGATGGTGGAGATCGACAAGGCCATACCCGGCTGGCCGATGGAATGAGTGCGAATTTGTTCAAAAATCCTTTCGCGCTCTTACCGTCTCAAGTCCACGGATCAGACTCCACCAAACAAAGTAATCCTGATCATCTCCCATGGCACCGCTTTCAAATTTATTCAAGAACTCAGAGGATGTCATGCAGTATTTGCGCTCCATCTCCGCAATTTCGGAAAGAACCAGCTTTTCTCTGGTTTCGAAGAGCGCAAGCTCTCTCGCTAAGTGCAACCTGGATAATGGGGTCCGTATCGGCTTTTTGGCATTAGCTCCCATAATAGTATTCATACACCGCATTGGAATAGAATCCTTATGGCCACTGGCTTTTCAAACCTGGGAACCTTCCGCAAGCTCTGCATCCTGGGTGAGGGACGGTCGCCCGTCCGCCCTCCTGCGCACGCTCGTGCGCGCGGCAGCATGATTATTTATCCTGAAAGCGCCTTTTTCTATTGTCGCGAGCAAAGAATCAAGAGGTCTGATATGTCTGATGGTTCGGATGCAAAGATTCGAGTGGTTTACGAGGGTGGCGTCTTCAGGCCTTTGCGGGAGATTGACCTCTGCGAGGGAACGACGGCTTTCGTGGTCCTTAAGCCGGGGAGAATCACAAACGTGGCTAGAAGATTCCGAGTTAAAGTGGATAGGGGTGAGATGGAAGAGTTCGTCGAGGAGCGAAGATGATCGTATTAGACACTTCGGTTTTCATTAGGGGCCATTCTTAAATTCTATCAGATAACAATTGTCTAATTGTGAAGTGAATGAATTGGCCTCTGCAATAAATACGAATATTCCTGAGTTTAGTCCCAGCCGGATCGACGAGCTGATATCTAAAGTGGATGTTCTTGCCCAGGAAATTACCGAAATGACTGCAATGCTCCGGGATATCAAAGAATCCTTTGAAAAAGATATAAGTAATCCCAGGATTATTATTGTAGAAGAGATGGACAAAAAAACAGCAAAGCAAAAGGTCTTGGACTTCATGAGGTCTCACAAAACCTCAGATATCGCCGAACTGCATGAGAATATTAAATGCGATATAGCGATGCTGATTGAGATCATTGATGAGCTTTGCGAAGAAGAAAATATTGCCGAAGGAGAGTAAATGCCGATCTCCAGAAATTTGAACGACAGCGTTGCTGGAGCAAAATTGTATTGCGTCTTTGAGAGAAGCAGCAAACCGGCGAGAATTTCCACCACGGGAAGACATAACGCACAGCAGGTTACACTGGAAGGAAATCCTGCCGTGGCCACGATCAGGAAGACTCTGAAATACGTCCAGGGATAAGAGCCAAAACAATTTTTGGCTCTTCGCTATTTCCAGCTGCTAACCTCAAGTTACTATGTTTTTCCAGTTGTTAGTTAGTCGCTCTGTGCGTACTCTGTGAACTCTGTGTCTCTGTGGTGGAAACGTCGTTAGCCGCTGGTTATAACCAATGGTTTACGGACTACCACCACAGAGACACAGAGCGCACGGAGGACTCACAGAGGCCTCGATTATTCTATTACCCACGCGAAACCGCTAGGAACCTAATTTTTTTAATTAGACACGCTCGTTGCATCTCCTTCATATCCCCTGCGCCCACGTGCGCTCGCCCCGGCCCGCTGAGAATGTGAGTAAAAAGGGGTAGTAGCTCTAAAAAACCGAAAAAAAGTTATTCCGTACTTATGGCTTCAACCGGGCAGGACTTGGCACATTTCCCGCACCCGGTGCACTTTTCCTTATCCACAACTGCGATACCCTGGTCGTTTAAGGATATGGCTCCGGCGGGGCACTCTTCAACGCAAGCTCCACAGCCCATGCATTTGTTCTCGTCAACCGCGGCAGGCATTAATTTAGCTACCGCATACGCCGAACCTAACAGAATGCAGAGAACCGCCAGCGCAACCAACAATCTTGTATGCTTCATTTTAGTGAACTCCATTTGAGGACGTTTCATGTCGATCCGTTCTTCAACTTATTCTAGCACGGAACGATATTTAAGGATAGGGGCGAACGAACATACTCTCAAAACGGGCCTGTCGGAGAAAAATAGGAATAATCGTTCCTAATTCTGATTAGATCCATTTAAAGGTTTTCAATTGGATTTAGGCGTGCATTATGCTCTATTTTTTACAAGCGTGAGTGCATTCTTTCCGTCTCGAAACTCGAAAGACATCTCATCCACATAACACCTGATGAGATGAATTCCCAGACCCCCAACGGGACGGTCCTTTGTATCGGCCTGGGATAGGGCCACGGTATGAGTGGTGGGATCGAATGGAATTCCGTAGTCCTCGATGATCAGGACCAACAGATCGCCATGCACTCTGGCAACAATATGGATCGTGCCGTCTTTTCCAGGGTAGGCGTACTTGGCAACATTGGTGCATGCCTCTTCTAAAGCCAGTTGAACCTCCATTATCTTTCGCGAATCAAAACCAGCAAAACTCATCAACCTTTCGATGAAGTCGGAGATGACGGGAATCTGCTCAATTGTTGCCGCTACTGTGATCTCCTGCCCGTTCTCCATCGCTTCCATTGTCATCACTATCATCACAATGCGTTTTACAGTTTAGTGCCTCTCAGAGCCTCACCCTGGTTAGGATAGATGGAGAAGAGCCTGGTAAAGCCGGTCATCTCGAAAACCTCTCTCACGAAGGGCTGCAAAGAGACCAGCTTTACTTCTCCCTTCTTGGGCCGGACCTTCTTTTGCGTAGCGAGCAAAACCCGCAATCCAACGCTGCTGATATACACCACCCCCTCCAGATCGAGCACGATATCCGATTTGTTCTGATCGATCAGTTCGTTCAATATGGTCTCTAGATCCTTAGAAGTGGTGCCGTCGATTCTACCGGAAACGGAGACAATGGGCACGTTATCGATGCTGGTCTGGTTTATATCCATTGATATCACATCACACCGCTTTTACTACTACCATGGTAATATCATCAAACTGAGCCTGGCCTGCACAAAATTGAGATATGTCTCCCAGTATTTTGTCCAGTATCCCCTGAGCACAAAGATGGCAAGATTCGCGAACGATGGAACAGAACCGTTCAATACCATACTGCTCGTAGTTACCGTTCTCTGCTTCATTTACGCCGTCTGTGTAGAGCACAAGGACGTCTCCTGAGGTGAGATCGACTCTACGCTCTTCATATTTCGCCCCAGCAAGCGCCCCCAGAGCAATGCCCGTCACCTCCAGTTTCTCAAAGGCATTGCTGCTGCTACGCATGAGCAGCGGGGGAGGATGTCCGGCATTGGCGTAAATTAGGCTTCGTGAATTCTGATCCAGGACCCCGTAAAAGAGGGTGACGAACATGCCCAGCCTTGAGTTCGCAGTGATCATGTTATTGGCATCCTCCAGTACATCGATTCCTTTTTCATGATGAGTGGCGTTGATTCTCACAATGGTGCGCGAAAGCGCCATGAACAGAGCGGCAGGCACGCTCTTTCCTGATACGTCGGCTATGACCATTCCCAGCTTTCCCTCTCCGGGTATGAAGTCATAAAAATCACCCCCCACTTCCATGGCGGGAATGAATGTGGCTGCCAGATCAAAGCCTGAAACGGGAGGGATCCGTTCCGGCAAAAAGCTCTTTTGGATATCGGATGCAATGCGCAGCTCCGATTTGGATCTCTCCAGCGTCTGCTCAGTTCTCCGCATATCGGTGATATCTCGAATAGACTCGATAGAGCCCACGATATTGCCCAGTGAGTCGTAAAGCGGCGTGGCTTTGGCCCAGATGAAGGAGCCTGTCGGCCCGAAAGTGGGGATGAAGATCTCGCTGGTGAGGGTCTTGCCATCCCTTTGCAGGCCCGGATAATTCTTCTCGATCACTTCATCGGCGAGAAGCACCAGGTCCGCCAGGATCGGCCTTCTGATGCCATAAAAAGGCAGAGCGTATTCGTAGTCGCCCTTGCCGACCATATCTACGGCACAAGCTCCCGTCATCTTCTCCATGGCCCGGTTCCAGGTGAGGACTTTGCCCTGATTGTCAATGGCAAATGTGGCATCCGGCAAGAAGTCGATGACATCGGCCAGCCGTTGCTTCATTGCGGCGATCTTCTCTGCTGCTCTTTTTCGCTCCGTAATGTTCATGGCAACATGGACCACTCCCTGAATCCGGCCTTCTCTTCCTTTTATGCCGTTGCTGCGAGTTATCCAGGTCTTGCCGTCCGGGGTGACCAGTTCGCCCTCATGAGATTGGCCGGTTTGCAGGGTCAAAGCGGCTTTGCAGCCGGGGCAGGGCGCATTAATCCCTTGAATTGATTTATAGCAGTATTTCCCCTTCAGATCTTGCAGAGAAAGGCCCAAAGATTTTTGCACGGCGGAATTGACCCAGATGATGCGCATTTCTGGGTCAAGGTACTCAACGGCCACATTTTTTAGGCTGCTGAGGATGGCTTCTTTCTCCTGTTCGGATTTCTGCAGAGCTTCTTCTCCTTTCTTTCGCTCTGTTATATCACGAATGGATTCAATGGCACCAGCAATCTCTCCCTGGGAATCATAAAGAGGCGCAGCCTTGGCCCAGAGATACGAGCCATTGGTTCCAAACGTCGGTATGAATATCTCAACCGTTAGGGTTTTTCCAACTCTTTGTACGGTGTCGTATTTCCCTTCAACCTCATCTTGAGGCATCAACACCAGGTCGGCCAGAATCGGCCTCCTAATGCCGTAAAATGGCAGAGCGTATTCATAGTTGCCTTTGCCAATCATATCTATGGCCAAAGCTCCGGTCATCTTCTCCATTGCAGGGTTCCAGGTGATCACTTTCCCCACTATATCGATTGCCAGAATTGCATCGGGCAAAAAATCAATACATTTTTCGAATATAGATAATGGAATATCTCGGGCAGGTCTGGAACATAACACGTTAATAACTAACACTTTGATCTTATTTAAGCATTGACTGCGTTGAGGAAAAATATCAAATATAATAAATGGAGTGCTGTTGCCGTGGAGCCAATGATATCAGAGAGCGTGCCAGGGACCAGGAATGTCACCATCTATCCCTACCTGTGCAAGATCGACCTCATGTCATCCAATTCTTACCTTCTCTCCAGCCCCAGACAGATCGCACTCATCGATCCCGGCGGTTCGGAAAGCCAGATCAACTGCTTGGAAGAAGAGATTCAAATCCTGCAAGATAAGTTGCCCCGTCCGGTTGTGGTCTATCTTACTCATGTGCATATCGACCACTGGTACCAGTTGACGCAAGGCAAAACATTATCTAAGGCCTTTCTGGCCGTACAGGAGACAGGAGCCAGGGCTCTGGAGATGAACGATCCCCAGATGACACTATCTGCGCTGCTGGACCGGCCCATGTCTACGGTTCCCGTCGATATCAAGCTACTCTCCCGCCAGGACAAAACCAAATTATGCAGCAATTCTC
This sequence comes from Methanothrix sp., assembly GCA_025361645.1. Classification (GTDB taxonomy): domain Archaea; phylum Halobacteriota; class Methanosarcinia; order Methanotrichales; family Methanotrichaceae; genus Methanothrix. Next base: position 1,649 of record JANYKI010000051.1, on the reverse strand, counting down.
TAGATATGAAGGGATGGAGTTTCGATTACATCACAAAGTCTTGGCGAATAGCTGAGGACGTGGTGCTTTATAGCCAGATTGTACCCTTGGGGGACGCGGACCACCTGGAGATTTACCACACCCCAGGGCACAGCCCGGACGGCGTATGCATTCGAGCTGGGTCGATGCTCATCGTGGGCGATGTTTTCTTCGCACCCAATCCGGGCGTGGCCGGGGCCTATGGCTGGAGCCAGAAGGATTTCATGCAATCCATCCGTAAGATTTTGTGGATCCTGGAAAACGAAAAAATCCTCGTCTGCGGCTGCGGCCACGGCAAACTCATCGACGCTCAGACGGCACATAAGACCCTGGAAGTCATGTACATAGATGCGGCCTCTTTGAAGGACCTGGTAGAGATTACTCCCCTCTGGGCCAGGCGAATATCAGACTATGCCCAGGATCTCATAAGCGAGCTGGAGAGGATCTTCACCATCATCGCCGGTCGATTGTCCTACATATCTCATGTTCTGGGCGAGCTGGAGGAAGAGGCAGAGGCCAAAGAGCTGGACTGCCTTTTGGACACTCAGTACATGGACGAGCTATTTGTTGACTTCCATGCCTTCGCCAGAGAACTTCATGCCGGAAAGAAGCTGGACATAGAGATGGTGCATAAGACGGGACAGGTCGTAGGCAGGCTGGACAAGCTCTTCGCCAAGAGGAAGCTGGAATTTGTGCTCGACCAGTCTCTTCTAGACAGGGCAGGCAGACTGCTCAGTGACTACGCGGCGACTTATCGCGGCTTTCGTCCTCCTTACATTGTCTCCCGCGTGGACGTCAACCGGCTCATCGAGGGTGTCCTGGAGATGTTGCTTCACAACCCTTTCGAAGAGGAGGCGATTATGCAGGCGGAAAGCGTTGAAGACTTCCGGTTGGCACTAAAGGCTCGCATCGCCCACGTAAACATATTCGAGGACGTAAACCTGGCCTTTTTGCCAGGCTCCGGGAAGGCTTTCGCGCGCATGGACCAGGAGCGCTTTGCTGATGTATTGATCGATATTCTGGAGCGGTTCGCAGGGGCGAGAATAAAGGAGATGGAAATCGCCACAGCCTTGAAAGACGAATGGTTGATGGTGCAGATCACGGGAAGAGGCGAATGCACTTGCCATCCTCTGAGCCAGTCTAACAGGTTCTTTGAAAGGAGCCTGGCCCTCTCGGGAGGGCTTTTGCAGACCTCTTTTGAAGCAAACCGTCCTTCTGTGGAGATCGAGTTCGCCGCTTTTCCGGAAGAACAGTGATTGAAAATTCTATCCCAGCTCAAAGCTCGTTACGCCGAAGATCCCCTCCATCGGTAGGCCGGGGTCTTCCTTGGTGTACATGCGCACCGTCTCGAATACGGGATACATGTTGTGACGTTTGGCCAGCTCCAAAGCGGCAGAGTTTGGCTCAGGTGTATCCAGGAAGACCGGCGTACCCTGTGGTGCATGGCCGCAAAGAGCGCAAAACAAAGAATCAGCTACCTCCTCATCATCGGCAAAAAGCGGCCCTATTTTATAGCCCTGATGGCATTGCCTGAGAACACCATAACCCTCCAGCTTGCCGTCATTCACAGCACCAATGGCAATGCCCCCTGGTTGTCTGACCCACGATTTTGTGAATACGTGCCTTTTCAC
>JANYKI010000048.1 GCA_025361645.1 Methanothrix sp. | reverse complement strand
CGATGTGCCGTTGGCAACCACAGAGCGCGGGTTCTCCTGATAGTTGTCCGGCGGAAGCCAGTGGCTATTGGGCCCCACGAATGTCTCGAAGAACTTCCATGTCTTCCGAGAAAGCTTGCGCAGGAAGATCGTCTGATCCTCGCTCAGTTTTGCCTTGGGTGTGTCAAGGGGCAGACTGATCCACCAGGCAACAGCAGGTGCGAGGCTCCAAGATACCAGCAGCGGCCAGACGATGTACAGCACATCAGGACGCCAAAACGAAAGATAAGAGGCCATGGCAATGGCTACTGCCGGGGCTATCCACATCGACTGGTAGATTCCCGCCAGATCACTCTTTCCACTACTCTTGGTGCTGCTCGAAGAGTTCCATTCCAGCAGCAGCTTATGAGTGAATAGCATTCTCCATCCGGCGCGTAAAACTGCATCCAGGCTGAAGAAGGCCTCATACGGCAGGAAGGTCAGGCTGAGCCCTGCCTGGGCCAGGTATCTGACAATTGCTCTCCCGGCAGAATACAGGTGCTGATCCAGGGGCAGCTCGGCAGACTTGTTCAGGATCACTCGGATGCAAGCTAGGACCGATGGAGCCAGGACCGCTCCTACAACCACCGCGCTCCAAAACCTCGGCTGTAGCAGCAGCAACCATGCCAATAACAAAAGCAAAATCTGGGCTGGGTTCACCAGGCTGCGCCGAAGGTTGTCGAGGATCTTCCATCGGGATAGCCCTGAGATTGGATTATCCATGACCATGCCTCCTGGGCCTGGCACGCGCATGAGCAGCCAACTGGCAATCTGCCAGTCTCCCCTGATCCATCTGTGCCTTCGGCCTACGTCAGTGGTGTAGCGGTAGGGATAGTCCTCATAGAATTGCACATCGCTGACCAGTGCCGCCCTGGCATAGCTACCCTCCAGAAGATCATGACTCAGGATCCGGTTATCTGGAAAGCGTCCACCCAGAGACTGCGAGAACGCATCCACATCGTAGATTCCCTTGCCGGTAAAGGAGCCTTCTCCAAAAATGTCCTGGTAGACATCCGAGACCTCGCGGGTGTATGGATCAATTCCCGGCTCGCCTCCAAAGAGCCTCACAAACCTCGATCGGTCTGCCTCAGGCATGCCTGAGCTCAGTCGAGGATGGAGTATGCTGTAGCCCTCAGCGACATATTGCTTATGCTCATCGAACCTGGGGCAGTTGAGAGGGTGAGCTATGGTCTCCACCAGCCGCCGGGCAGAGTCGTAGGGCATCCTGGTATCTTCGTCAACTGTGATGACGTACTTCATCCCGGGCAGGATCGATACGTCTCCTGTAATTATGGAGAAGCTATTTTCAGATCCGCCTCGTAAGAGAGAGTTAAGCTCCCCGAGTATGCCCCTTTTTCGCTCATAGCCCCTCCAGATCTCCTCCTTGGGGTCCCACATGCGCTGGCGGGGGAAGAGAAAGAAGATACCATCAGGGTACTTTTCATTCAGAGCCTCGACTCCCTGACGAGCCATGATTAGCAGATGCTCATCCTCAGGCACGACCTCCTGCTCGGCATCGCAAAGATCCGTCAGAAGGCCGAAGTGGAGGTTTATATCCCGGTTTGCCAGGTATCGAACCTCGAGAGCCACCAGCAGATCCATAACTTTTTCAGGGCTGGTCAGAACAGACGGTACCACCACCAGCGTTCGCAGCTCCTCCGGAATGCCTGAAGAGAAGTCCATTCTGGGGAGAGCATGAGGCCTGACCAGCAGAGTCGCCAGCCAGTTCACCAGGCCGACTGCAGGACTGCTTATGCAGATCACCAGGAAGATGGAAGCCAAGACCAGCATCCATCCGCCCGATCCAAGCGCATAAGCCTGGCCCAGTACTGCAGCGGTGGTGAGTGCTGTAACCAGCGTTATCGCGCCGAGGTAACAGAGCAGGGGGAACTGGTAAATAGTCCTGCTAAGTGACTCCATCAGTGACAGGCTCATCCCGGCTGCCCTCTCAAGCTCGGGTAGCCCCTTGTCTATCAAGTAGAACCCGACGTGTGCACTTCGATCTTCGCTGCCCTTCGACTCAACACTATCCTGGGCTAGTTTTACCGCCAAAAGTGCGATCTCTTCCTCAGAATGCAAGCTGAACCTTGCGATCCTCTCAACTGTGTGGCGGTAACGGTCCTTAGTTGCGAAGTCCATCCGGCTATATGTGCCAACAGGATCCAGGTGCAGTGCCTTCTCGACCGCACTCGTCCCCTCTACAAACTTCCTCCAGTCCATGGACTCAAGAAAACGAAAGCTTCCAATGCTGTTGCCTATGGAGACCTTATCTGCAGCCTCTTGCTGAATATCCTCCTGGACCATCTGCCCGATGGTCTTTCCTTTCTCAGATAGACGCTCTTCAATCCATAATAACGGTAGAGCCAGAGCATGGCTCTGTCCTTCCAACCTTCGGGCAAATTCAGCAACAAAGGCACTGGACATTGGTGGGTCGAAACCGGCCAGTTCAGCCACCACAACGATCATACTCTTTGATTTTGTCTCTGCCGTGAGAATAACCTGATCTGCCCAGTAACCTGCCAGGTTGCGGTCAATCCTGCTCTTGGCGATTCGCAAAGAGATGCGCCGCATGTTCTCTATCAGCGCCAGGCGGAGCATGATCGCAACAGCCCAAAGCTCGCCCAGGTTAAGCACGATGATCGTCTGATAAGCATCCACGATGCTTTTTAGGCTTTCTCCATCCACCCAACCATCGGTATGAAGGATCAGCTCCCTGACAAGGTCATAAATGCGCGGGTAGCCGGCCAGGGGCCCTCTCTGCATATGCGGCAGCTCTTTGCTGTAACCTTTCGGCAGATGCCGCTTGGCCAAGCGAATCTGCTCTTCTATCTTGTAGAAGTTGTCGAGCAGCCACACGGAAGCTGGTGGAATCCGAAGGTTTGATGCCGCGGCCACTGTTAGCAGCTCGTATGCCTGCAGCAGGATCGCCTCGTTCTCAGCCAGCCTTGGCAAAAGCCTGTCCTTGCCGGGTATTGGATCAACCTCATGGTGTTCTGCCAGCGCCTTAGCATGCCGCACCAGTTGATCGGTACTGAACAGCTCAGATCGTAGCGGCTGCTCAGAGCTGTATTGGCTTAGGAAGGCATTATTGTCAAGGCGTGCCTTGATACGGTTTATTGTCCTATGAACTTGATTTTGGCTTAGAATCAATTCTTGACACCTGTGGGTTGAATATCGGTTGCCTGCCATTTCTTCTAGATTTACTAGAATGTTATTGCATAATAAGATTTTGGTACCTAAATTTTTTGTATACATAAAATATAGTTACGATGAGAGATGCAAAAAACTACATTGACCTTATTCTAATAGGAAATAGAATAATAATACAGGAGCCAAGAGCCGGATCAGCGCTCTAAACTCCTCTCAGCCAAATACGCCCTGGCCTTCTTGGGATCACAAGCCAACTCATCAATTCGAT
>JANYKI010000047.1 GCA_025361645.1 Methanothrix sp. | reverse complement strand
TCTCAACGGTCAAAAAGAACTCTATTTCAGTTATCGACGCAATTCAAGGAGCCTTTGAAGGGAAGCCATTCATTCCTGGGAGAACTTTGATTGCGGTCTGAATTCTTAATGATTTAGTGGGCAGGGCTGAATAGTTACAATTTAGGAATGATTGATCGGGAGCTAAACACGTACGCTGGAAGTAACTCTGCAGGAGGCAACGATGGAGTATGCCCAGTTGGCGGGGAAAAAGGGGCTCACAGCAAGATTGGTAGTGGCGATTACAAGGTTGAGCGGGATTGAAATGAAAAAAGCAAAAAAAAATGGAAGGGCGACTCTGCCTATCGCCCTTGCATCATTTTCTTAACCTGTCTTTGCAGACCGTCCAGCTCTCCTGTCGAGTAGAGATAGTACCCGGCCCCGATGGCTATGAGCAGCACCAGGATCAGAGCAATGAGCCAGTTTTTGCTCTCTGCCTTCTCCACGTTTACCGTCTTGCTCTGCTCATCCAGGCTGATTCTGGTCAATCCCGGATCCCTGGGCTTGTAGCTGAAGCTGACCGTAGTGTTCTCGCCTGCTTTGACCGTCGTATTCTTGCTGCTCACAACGGTCTCGTTAGCCTTCAGCTCCAGCAAGCGAGAGTCGTCATTGCTGCCAACGTTCTCTACAATGGCAGAGATCTTCATTTCGCTACCTGCGTTGGCCTTATCCGGCACCGTCAGATTAACGATCCTCAGAGACGAGGTTATCATGATCTTCCGGTTAGCGGAGTTGAAGCCTTCCTTTTCTGCCTTCAAGGTATGCTCGCCGGTGACATTGGCAGAATAGGTCATCGTTCCCTGGGCGGAGGTGCTGCCGATGCTCTCATCATCCAGGAATAAGGATGCTGCATCCACAGGCGTCTGGTTGATGCCCTGCACCACAGATATCAGGAAGTTTTCTCCCTTGACAACCTCTGCCGGTGCATTGATGGTGAGCTGGTTGGCGAGCGTTGCATTGGCCTGTTCGAATGCTGAGCGGCTGGCTGCCTCGGCCGCCGTCCTCACTATCAGGCTGGCCTTGCCGTCGTTATAGCCGTTCTTCTTGGCAACTATCTGGAAGGTGCCGACATTGGCAGGCGTATAGCTGATCAATCCGGTGACATCCGTAGTACCAACGGAGCTTCCATTCATCTGGATCTGAACTCCGCTTAGACCTGATGTGCCGGACTTGACACTGATAGATACCGGCTGATTCACAATGGCATCCGAAAGGCCTATGGTCATCTCTTTTCCGTCTCCGGTCTTGGTGGCAATGGGTGCCAGCAACCTCTTGGAGCTATCGGCAACCTCGATCCTTAAGTTCTCCATGATCTCGATAACCCGTCCCCGTCCCAGGCTAATCGTGCCATCGTTTACCATGGTGATGCCATCAGTTCCTAAATCCTCCACCTTCATCTTGCCGTGAATTTCACCCTGTTCTACAGACTCTGGGTTCTCTGACACCTGGAAGACGGCATCAACAGTTGCCAGGTCGGACTCAGTGCTTCTAAAGACACTCTGAACATGAGCTGCAATAATTGGAACGTCTTTAAGTGAACCCATATCCACCTTATACAAATAGTTGGATGCCTTGTCCGTCAGATCGGCGGAAGGAGTTACTACCTTGCTGTCTACCTCTTTTCCATCCTGGGCTAAAGCCAAATAGACCTTATTGCCATTGAGGTCCACCTGCTTGATTCTTAGCTCATAGCCTTCTTCCAGTGATAGAACCGATCCGCTGGCTATAGTCTGGCTATCGTCGCTGTCACGTAGGACCCGCCTGAGTTGACCCTCGTTAATGGCACTTTCTTCGTTTGTAAACTTGGTCTCATTGTTATAGCCTGCAAAGTACTTGTCAGCCATAAAGCCTATGACATCGTACTTGCCCCAGTTCTCGAACTTGAATTTGACCGGCTGGGGGCTCGTCTTGTAAATCAAGTCCTTTTCTTCGATCTTCGAGCCGCTTATCGTGACCTGCAAGCTCTCCGTCCCAACATCGTCGTCGATGTCGTAATAAAATCCTTCGAAGTTGTAAGGTGTCCAGGTAAACTCTTTGGTTTCGGAGGGATTTATCACTGTGCCCCTCACATCGTAGTTTCCTGTTCTCTCTACGACCGGTGCAAAGCGAATTTCATCGGCATCCGCAACCAGGAATCCAACATTTCCGAAGATCTTGGTAGTGCTTCCTTTTCGAAGAGTGATGGAATCCTCATTATCCATCTCTACACCCTGATCCGAAACGGAAGTTACCTTCATTTTGTCGTACTTATCACCATCTTCAACCGCTGCAAATGTGTCGGATATTTGAAAGAGGCCGTCCACCGTTACAAGCGCAGACTCGGCACTGGCAAAAACATTGGAAATATGCGCCAGGACGATTGCAGTATCTTCTCCAGAAATATCGACCTTGTACTGGTAGGTAGCGCTCTTGGCATTTTCCGGCGAGACTACTTTGCTGTCAACCTCTTCTCCATCCTTGGCCAGGGCCAGATATACCTTATTTCCGTTAAGGTCTATCTGCTTGATTCTAAGCTCATAGCCCTCTTCCAGGGGCATAACCGATCCTGTGGTAATAGTGCTCTCATCGCTCCTGTCCATGAGCACCCTTCTAAGCTGGCCGTCATTTATCAGGCTTCTATCCTTGTCGAAGACATCGTTGGCCTTATAGCCGGCAAAGTACTTATCGGCCATGAAGCCGATAACCTGATAGCTTCCCCAATCGCTGAATTCGAAATCAGTATCCTGGGCATTAGTGCTGTATGTCAGGTCGCCCGAATCAATAGACCTTCCCGATGTCTGAAGCCTGACGGTAAGCTTTTCCGTGCCCACATCGTTCTTCAAGTCATAGAAGAATCCGGAAAATGTCTGAGGCGTCCAGGTATATTCAAGTGGACTGATACCCTCTCTCCAAATCCGGTCCGTTCCAAACTCGGTCTCATTAGATGTTGAATCACTTGGTTTTATTTCGCTAGAATTACTGGATACGTTTTCGGATGTAATTGGTGATGCACTCGCAGATTCATTCTGGGAGGCATTTTCATTAGAAACTACTGTTCCCAGAGTTAAATTCTCAGGAGGACTAACCGTCTCACTTGCCTGAGGAGACAAAGAAGACTCGGTGCTGGTCGGTGTCGCTACGGTATCGGGAGCGATCATGTCCGGCGTCACTGTGGCATCGGCGGCAGGCGCGGTAGCGTCCGCTTTTGGGGTAGATGCTGCCGGTGGGGTTGATGCTGTCTGGGCAGGCGCGGCCTTGGCGGCATTCGTCTGTGCGGCAGTCGAAGATGTTTGAGATTCCATGCTTTTCGTTGTTGCCAGCGGCTTAAGTCCAACGTTGCGCTTGGCCAGCTTTTCTGCCGATATAGTCTCTCCCTGTGTGCTCTTAGAAAGCAAGCTCTGGCTTATGATTGGGGCCGCCCCGTTCGCTGCATTATCGTTCACAGAAGGGGTTTGCGCCAATACACTAATTGGCAGAGCCGCAGCTATTATTAATAGAAGCAGACAGACTCCACCGACCCTGACATGATCCATAGATCTCCTCCAATACATGACTGTTATAAGCTATCTTCTCGTATTTTCAATATTTATATTTTTTGTTTTTTTGAATTGCTTTTTTTCATTTTTCTTCTTGCACCAGCATTTCTTAGGCTGCTCAGCCTGTGCATGGATGCAGTTTTCATTTATAAATGTGATCACGACCGCATCGTTCGAATAGTGAAAATGCATAACATTTAAGTGCTTGGCAGCTCATGGATTCAAGGGGAATTTCAGTATGGGTAAGATTATATTTATTATTGCGGGGCTGATGATTGCTCTGCTTTTAGCAGATTTGTCCGCCTCACAGGGCATGGGCGGCTCAAAAGCCTACGATCAGAGCGGCTACGACTGGATGGGTACTCCCGTATCAAGTGGCAATCAGGTCAGCACCATAGTACCGGACGACCTCAATGCCTATAATGCCGGAAGACCGGAGTGGGATCCCTTCGGTGCAGGGTCTGCTGCTCAGTTGAGAAGGCCGGAATGGGACCCCTTTGGGTCAGGCATGAGCGCTTTCAACTTGCTGCTTGAGCCTGCAAATCCGGCAAGTGAGGGTCTGGTTGTTGCAGGCGGCGGTAAGCTGGCCAATCAGCTTTACCTGCAAAGAGATAGAGACCTCTTAACACAGGGTACCGTAACTCTTGGCGAGCAGTATGTACTCTGGGCGCGAGTAAACGGAAAGGGCAGCTTTGTGCTTTACGATTATAACCGGCAAATCCTAAACCAGGGCTACGTCACACCGGGCTGGTATAGGATAAACGGCGCGTATGCGGATTATCTCGGTGCGCACATCTATCGCTTCGTCTCGGCAGGGTTGGCCAGCAATAATCTATCCATCATGGTAGGCTCGGGAAGCTATCCCACCTCTTTTAGTCTAACTGGAATAGTGCTGGATCAGAGCGGTCAGGGCATGCCCGGCGTTAAGGTAATTGTGTCCAATAACGAGGGCGGGAAATTCTCCACAATGACGAATCCTGTCGGGTATTATGCCATCGATGTGGCAACGGGAATCTATCTCGTCAATGCCGAATTTCCGGGATATATATTCAGCCAGACCTCCGTTCAAGCAATGACGGGCCTAGTATCGGCAGCAAGGCCGGTTGTTGGGACTCTTTTAGGCAGCGCTCCTCCTTCGATTTGGACGTGAGGGAGATTCTCTTATTTTTTAAAATAGAAAATAAAATAGCTGATGGATCTGTCTGTGCCGCAGGATCTATCTGGGCGGTGTTGCGTAGTTCCAGCGCCAAACCTTGAAGCTCGTTGCCATTATTCCCAGGAAGATTGCCAGTATCAGCAGGGCCTGAAGCCACTCGACGATAGTAATTGCATCCATTTCCTACACCAATAGAGAGCCGTCTCTTTTATCTGATAAAGGTTTGCATGCAAAAGATGATATGGGAAAACATGTGTCTCACCCCCTAGAGCTTTAACGAGGCTGAAAAGTTGCTAAATGTGACCTTCCTGGGAACCGCCGGATCGCTTCCAACGCCGGAGAGAAATCCTTCGGCCATCCTCATCAACCGCGAGGGAGAGATGATGCTCTTTGACTGCGCAGAGGGCACGCAAAGGCAGATGATGCGGGCGAGAACAGGCATGATGCGCTTAAACTACATTTTTTTAACTCATCTGCACGCCGACCACATCTTAGGCATCCCCGGCCTCTTGGAGACTTTGGCCTTCCAGGGGAGAAAAAATCCAATTACAGTCGTCGGTCCCATCCATACTATGCATCTGGTGGAGTGCTTTAAGTCAGTCTGTTACTTCTCTCGCAACTTCGATGTCCAGGCGATAGAACTTGTGCCAGGAGACGTGCTGAAGATGAAAGGCTGCCAGGTAAGGGCCATCTCAACTACGCACAGCGTTCCCAGCCTCGGCTACTCTTTAGAAGAAGACATGCGCCTTGGTCGATTCAACCGCGATGCCGCCAATTCGCTGGGCATCCCACCTGGACCGCTCTTCGGAAAGCTGCAGCATGGCCAGGAAATCGAGGTGAACGGCAAAAAAATAGAGCCCCATCAGGTTATGGGCCCTGCCCGACCGGGCAGAAGGGTCGTCTACACGGGAGACACAAGGCCCTGCAAATCAGTGCAGCTGGCCAGCATGGGGGCGGATCTGCTCATCCACGACTGCGCTTTAGCTAGTGATATGGCGGATTGGGCCAAAGAGACGAAGCACAGCACCGCGGTAGAAGCAGCTGAAATCGCCAAAAACGCAGATGTGGGACAGCTTGTCTTAACTCATATAAGCTCCCGCTACTCTGAGGATACCTCTCAACTTTTAAAAGAGGCAAAATCCATCTTCGAAAGGACTATTGTGGCTGAGGATCTGATGTCTCTGGAAATCCATCTCAAGGATGAGTAAAAAAGTTGTCGTGGATGCTCGTGCGCGAATCACGGTTTTGCTCTTTTTTCTCTTTCCTCATGCAAAGCCTTCATAACCTGTTGGGATAGCTCATCATCCCTTCCGATGAGGGATATATCCAGGGATTGCATGGCGCAATCGATCATATCTCTGCTGTGAGTAAGATCGATACCTTTGCTCTCACTGGCAATGCCCCTCCGATAGAGATCATCGACCTCATCGGGAGATCTGCCCAGAGCATTTGCAGCCGAAATGGCTCCTGCGAACATCTCATTCTCAATGTAATACTGCAGGCCGTCCCTGTAGAGCTTCTCGGAAAGAGCATCCTGGCCCGCGTTCTTGGCAATCAATGCTGCAAAGAGATAGTCTCCCGCATCCACCAAAATGGCCATGGCCTTATCGATCATTCCTTTGTCTCTGGCCAAAACGACGGCATACTCCGTCTCACCTGCTTTTGCCAGTACCTCTACGCCCTCTTTTGCTAACTCGTCAGGCAATTTTCCCAGGTTTTCTACAAGATAAGATACCTTTTCATCAAAGGACATTCTCTCGAATTCTTCCTTCAAACTTAAGTCCCCAGGTGGCTTTAGGAAATTCATCTGCAATTAAGCTTTTGCATTACTCATATCTACAAAAAGATATATAGTTATACTTGTTATTCAGATACTGTCAAGCGTTCGTCCGGACGGCAAGTTCCCGCAAGTTAGAAAAGAGTAAAGGTATAAAGATGTGGAAATCTGCGCCAACTATCTCAGCTATCCGAAGTGGAATTTCATCAGATTCTATTCGCCGGTACAATTTTCTGATGGCAGCAATTGCCATTTACGCGATTTACCTGATCATTGCCTACTTCTTGAGGGACAATCCTCTTTCGCTCATCTATTACACTGATTGGGTGGCAGTAGCCATCAATATAGTCGCGACTCTCAGTCTGCTTTATGCCGCTCGCGTGTCTTTAAGTGTGAACAAAAAGGTCTTTTTCGCCTGGATGATGATGTTCCTCGGCCAACTTTGTTTTGTATTGGGTGACGCCATTTGGGCTTATATTGAGATAGTTCAGATGAAAGATCCCTTTCCATCCCTGGCAGACATACCCAATCTCATGACCTATCCTCTGTTCATGATAGGCATTCTCTTTCTGCCGTCGGCTTTCATATCCTTGCGCGAAAGAATAACTATGGCGCTGGATACCAGCATTGTGATCATAACATCGATTCTCGTCTTCTGGTCTCTGATCATTGAGCCCACCATCGATCAGAGCATACAGGCAGATGCTCTGACCCTGGCTCTCTCAGTGGCCTATCCCGTTTTGGATTTGATTCTTCTTTTCTTTGTAGTGGAGCTTCTCTTCCGAAAGTTGAATCTTCCCGGGCAGAAGGCTCTCTTATTCCTGGTCCTGGGTTCCGGGACCTGGATTGCCACAGATGCCATTTTCATGCGCCAATCTCTGCAAGGAACTTATCTGCCAGGCGGCATCGTAGACAGCGGCTGGATTGCGGGCTATCTTCTCATAGGTCTGGCAGGCATAGCCCAGGTCGAGGCTGTGAAGAACGGCGTATTTTCATCAAATTCTTTACAACAAGCGAGAACCATTAGGAATTCATGGCCATTATATCTGCCTTATTTTTGTGCAGCAGGAGCTTTTATCATGCTCGTCTGGAGCCGCGACCATAATATGGCCCTGTCTTTTACCACGCTCTCCCTGAGCGTGGGCACCATTATCGGCCTGGTCATCATCCGGCAGATTTTGGCAATAAATGAGAATGTGGGGCTGTTTGGGGAAGCACAGCAAGAGATAATTGAGCGAAAGAGAGCTGAGCAGGAGATCATCCGTCTCAATGAGCAGTTGGAAGAGAGAGTGAAGATTAGAACCACCCAGCTAGAAGTAGCCAATGCCGACCTTAAAGTATCCAAAGAGAAGGCAGAGTCCGCTACAAGAGTCAAATCGAAATTTTTAGCCAATATGAGCCATGAGATTAGAACGCCCATGAATGCCGTCATAGGCATGACCGGCCTGCTTTTGGATACAAATCTAAAGCCGGAGCAGCGCGACTGTCTGGAAACCGTGCGTAGCAGCGGCAATGCCTTGCTGGCCATCATCAACGACATCCTGGACTATTCCAAGATAGATGGAGACAAGTTGGAGCTGGAGCGTTCCCCCTTCGACCTTACCCTATGCATTGAAGATTCTTTCGATCAGGTTTCTATGCGGGCCTCTGAGAAAGGCCTGGATCTGGCTTATTTCCAGGAAGATGGTTTCCCGCAAGGGGTGTTAGGGGATGTTACCAGGCTTCGCCAGGTTCTGGTTAATCTCCTGGGAAATGCGGTCAAGTTCACACAGAATGGTGAAGTTACATTAGTCGCCAGCTCAAAGCGAAATGCTGATGGAAGAAATGAGCTGCATTTTGCCGTTACGGATACGGGCATCGGCATATCAGAGGAGAACTTAGGCAAGATCTTCTTGTATTTCACTCAGGTCGACTCCTCTACCACCAGGAATTACGGAGGCACAGGCCTTGGCCTGGCTATAAGTCGCAGGCTGGTGGAGCTGATGGGTGGCACGATCTGGGCAGAGAGTCGGCCCGGCAAAGGCAGCACCTTTCACTTTACCATAATGGCAGAAATGGCAGAATCATCCTGTTTCGAGAAGGCCGAATCCTTACCCGTAAAGCTAGTGGCCAAGAGAGCACTTGTAATTGATGCAAGCGATGTCGTTTCCAGAATGCTGATGCAGGGTTTGCGCTCCCTGGGGCTGATCCCAAGGGCGGCATCAAGCATAGAGGAGGCACGAGTGGCGATGCAGCAAGAGGCCTATGATTTTGTGTTGTTAGATGCAAATAGAGGCGGCATGGATGGCCAGAAACTTTGCCGGCAGATCAAGCAAGGCAAATATGGAGATCTTCGCTTGGTCCTTTTGGTGCCCGTAGGCAAGAGTCTTATGCCAGAGATGCCAGCGGACGGCCTTCTGACCAAGCCCGTCAAGGCTCTTTCGCTTCGCACTCAACTCGTCAATCTTCTCTCGCTTGAGACGGAAAAGAAGAAAACCGAAAGTGAGTTGCCGGCCAAAAAAGAGATTAAACAGCATTCTCTTCGCATTCTCATGGCGGAAGACAATCTCATAAATCAGAAGGTGGCACTGTCCATGCTTAAACGCCTGGGATACAGGGCAGATGTAGCAGTCAATGGGCTGGAGGCCTTGCAAGCCCTGCAAAGAAAACCCTATGATGTGGTGCTTATGGATGTACAGATGCCGGAGATGGATGGGCTGGAGGCTACCCATCGCATTCGATCCTCCGGATTGAATACTCAAATCATTGCCATGACTGCTCATGCCCTAGAAGGGGATAGAGAAGAGTGCCTTCGGGCGGGCATGAATGAGTATATCAGCAAACCGATCCGAATGGAAGAGCTGCAAAAGGTCCTGGATACTTGCGATGAGGCCCGATGTGTAAATATCCGATAATAAGTTTCCGATGTGTATTTTTTTAATTTTTTAAAGCGATTAATCGCAAATTTAAAAAATATTGAATTGCATCTACATGGGGAAAATTATAACTATTCATAATAGCTTGCTAATTCTATGAAAATCGTATTCATATTGCCTATTTTGAGATCACCATATTCTGTATGCCCGGAACCTCCTTTGGGCCTGGCCTATTTAGCAGCATCATTATTAAGATACAGAAATGATCTACATATTGAGATAATTGATGGCTTTCTTATGGAAAGAGATGAATATTATCAAAAGATCTCGAAGATAAAAGCCGATGTCATAGGGGTTACGACTACCATGGCACAACTAAATGAGGCTTTATTACTCCCAAGTATAGTAAAAGATACTAACACAAAATTTATAATAGGCGGTCCTGGAGCCGTAAACCTACCCAGCTCCAAGCTTTACGAAAGTGGCTATTCTATTATATGCTATGGAGAAGGCGAGAAGACAATTGTGGAATTGGTCGAGGTGTTTGAAAATGGTCTACCTCTGAAAAATATAAACGGTATATCATATTGCTCGAATGGTAGAGAGATCAAGACACCTCCAAGAGAACTAATAAAATATCTAGATGACATTCCCTTTCCCGCGAGGTCACTTTTGGATATGGATAGGTATTTGAGAATATGGAAGGAAAAGATGGGGGTTTCTGTAACACAAATCATATCTTCTCGAGGATGTCCCTTCTCCTGTAGATTCTGTGATAATAAAACTTTTGGGAAAAATATTCGATTCATGTCCCCGCCTAGGATGATTGAAGAAATGAAATTAATTTATGATAGCTTCGGTGCGGAGATGATATATTTTGAGGAGGATTTATTCACTGTCAATCGGAAAAGAGTGCTTGATTTTTGCAAGCTGATGGAAAAAGAGCTTCCAGGGAGAATTTGGGGAGCTCATTCCAGAGTGGACACAATAGATCTGGAAATGCTCACTCGTATGAAGCAAGCAGGATGCACCGATATTTTCTTTGGGGTGGAGAGCGGAAGCCAAAAGATATTGGATCTCTTAGGAAAAGGGATTACAGTCGAAAAAATAGAGAATGCATTCAGGTTGGCGAAGATGGTTGGAATAAAAACACAAATGTATCTCATCATAGGCATCCCTGGAGAGACACATGAGGATATTGAGATGACCAAGAGAATGATAGCAAAACTGGAGCCGTCCTCAATAGATATATCGGTTCTTACACCAATTCCCGGCACAGAAATTTATGAGATGACCAAACATTTGATCGAGAAAGAGATTGACTTTAGCAACTGCGATTGCTTTAAAAATATTTTTAGAAAAGATGTATTTGAAGTCGGACAAGAGGAAAAAAGACGAGAAATATTGGATTTCTTTTTTTCCACGTTCGAGAGCAAGATTGATCCCAGACTTAGCCCTGCTTAGCAAAATGCCTCGCGTGAATTGAAGTGATTTAGTTCAATCTGTGATTAGAAACTGATTCGCCATTTTTCCAGCCAATAGGTTGATCAACAAAAAGATATAGCAATTATACGAAAGAGGCAGCAGAATGAATCGAGGATGAAAGTGCCCGAAAGCGTTGAATAATAATATGAATTATTATTGCCAATGATTGTGCTTTGAAGATACAGCGACCTTTAGAGAGAGATATAATGTGGAAACCTAACCTACAAGACAGCAACTCGTCCTCTTCTAAAAAGAATGAAGAATATGCAGGACGATTTCAGCAATTCATCTACCACACATACGACCTGGTGTCACCATCTTCAAATATCGCAAAGCATTTATCTTTCCATAACTCGTTGCTCATGGCGGCTCTAGTTCTAATTCTTTACATGAGCATATGGTTACTTCTTCGAGATGATCCTTATAGCCTCACAGTCTTCGGCGATATAGGTGGGATAGTAGTAAACTGCCTGGCGACCCTGTGTTTGTTTTATGCTGCAGGACTTTCTCGGAGAATTGATAGAAAACTCTACTTTAGCTGGATGATTCTCGCTATCGCGCAGCTCTCCTACGCACTCGGAGACGTTATCTGGGCCTATTACGAGCTAGTACTCAATGAGAGTCCATTTCCCTCTCTCGCCGATGGACCATATGTTCTGCGCTATATCTTATTTTTAATAGGCATGCTTATCCTGCCAGCGATACCAATTTCTTCCAAAGAGCGACTCAAGTTATGGCTTGATACGGGAATTGTGATGATTGCCTCCATTCTTCTATTCTGGACTTTAATCATAGCTCCCACCATAGAGCAGAGTGTCGATGCGGATAAATTGACTCTTATCCTCTCAGTTGCGTACCCGGTTATGGACTTAATGCTTCTATTTGCTTTAATTGACCTTCTTTTGAGACGACTTGGTTTTCCTGGGCAGATGCCCCTCATTTTCTTAGCGGCGGGAACTGCTTTGCTAATCATTTGTGATTCTATTTTCAATCGCCAGTCCCTGGATGGGACCTATATTTCGGGTGGAATATTGGATAGCGGATGGATTTTGACATATATAATGGTTGGACTTGCCGGATTATCTCAAGCTGAATTTCTGCGTAACTCCAAATATCAGCTTGATTGCATGCCCAATAGGCGATACGGCCTGATCAAATGGCCGCTTTATCTACCTTATTTCGCGGCAGGAGTAGCTTTTGCATTGCTTGTATGGAGTCACGACCATCCTCTTGCTGTATCCTTCAAGTCTCTTGCTATAGCAGTGGGATTGATTATAGGTCTGGTGGTTACTCGTCAGATAATTGTATTGAATGAGAATTCCCAGCTTTATGCTGAGGCTCAGGAAGATATCGCCGAACGCATGCAGGTGGAGATGGAGGTCATAAGGCTCAATGAAGAACTGGAGGGACGGGTTGTAGAACGCACCTCAGAGCTCGAAGCGACCAACAAAGATCTGCAGAAACAGATCTTGGAGCGCGAAATGGCAGAGGATGCTCTTAAGGACTCCGAGCGCAGGTTGGCGGATATCATAAACTTCTTGCCTGATGCCACCTTTGTCATAAACAGAGTTGGCGTGGTAATTGCCTGGAACCGGGCAATAGAGAAGATGACTGGCATCAAGGCCGCCAACATTCTAGGAAAAGGCAACTATGAGTATGCTCTTCCCTTCTACCAAGTGAGAAGGCCGATACTCATCGACCTTGTCCTGAAACCCGATCTCGGTTTGGAAAAGAAATACGAGCGCATCAAATGGCAAGAAGATGGCACATTGGTCGGAGACTCTTTCAACTCCGACATCCTGGGTAGTCCTGCATATTTATTGGGAAGCGCGGGAGTTCTCTATGACTCAGAGGGAATGATATATGGTGCCATCGAGTCCATAAGGGATATTACAGATCGAAAAATGGCAGAAGAAGACCTGAAGAGCGCCAAAAACAGAGCAGAATCGGCTACAAAGGCCAAGTCGAAATTCCTGGCCAATATGAGCCATGAGATTAGAACGCCCATGAATGCCGTCATAGGCATGAGCGACCTTCTCTTGCAGATGGATTTAAATATCGAGCAGCGTGATTATCTGGAGACCATTCGTAGCAGCGGAAATGCCCTGCTCGCCATCATCAACGACATTTTGGATTATTCCAAGATCGACGGAGATAAACTAGAGCTGGAGATCCTGCCCTTTGATCTGGCCGGCTGCATTGAAGTCTCTATGGATCTGGTGGCTGCCAAGGCGGCAGAGAAGGGCCTGGAGCTGACTTATTTCCAGGATAATAATGTGCCTACAATGCTTATAGGCGATGAGATTAGGCTGCGTCAGATACTTATCAATCTCCTGGGAAATGCCGTGAAGTTTACAGAAAAAGGCGAGGTCGTGCTGTCGGTAAGCTCTTCTCCCTGGCAGGGCGACAAAGTATTGCTTCATTTTACCGTTAAAGATACAGGTATCGGTATATCCCAGGAAAACCTGGGCAAGTTATTTCAGTCATTTACTCAGGTTGACTCTTCGACCACCAGGTATTACGGCGGAACCGGCCTTGGGCTGGCTATAAGTCGCAAGCTGGTGGAAATGATGGGCGGAGAGATCTATGTGGAAAGTACGCCTGGAAAAGGCAGCACCTTTTACTTTACCATTTTCTGCGACGTTTCCGTGCAAAATAGGGCGACATTGCCTGATGACCTAATTCTGGCAGGAAAGAACGTGCTGATAGTAGAAGGCAGCGAATCAGTACGAAATATGCTTTCGAAGGCTGTAATGTCCTGGAAAATGAATGTGGCGGCAATAGCCGGGGGAAGGGAGGCGGCAGAGATTTTAGAGAGAGAGAAATATGACTATGTGATCATAGATGCCTTTTTGCCCGATATGGACCGCCGGGTCTTGTTGAGACAGATCAAGGCCATGCAAAGCCGTCCATTTATTGTGATGATAAGCCACATGGGAAGCAAGGTAGAGCGAGATTCTTCTGTGAGCGGCTGGCTTAGCAAGCCCATTAAGCCTCTCCAGCTCAAGCGTCTGCTAGTAAACTTGCTCTTTCCCGAGAGCCAGGAGATAAAAGCTGCAAAAGGCCAGCTTCCTTCCGGCCAGCCGGAAAAGAGGAATGATCTTATCATTCTCCTGGCCGAGGATAATCCGGTAAATCAGAAAGTGGCTCTTAGCATGCTAAAGCGCCTCGATTATAAAGCAGATGTTGCCAACAACGGCCTAGGGGTTATGTCGTCTCTGGAAAGAAAGGCTTATGATGTCATTCTTATGGACATACAAATGCCGGATATGGACGGACTGGATGCCACGCGCAGCATCCGCGAGCAAAGAATGAAAAAACAGCCTTACATAATAGCCATGACGGCTTATGCTCTCGAGGGGGATCGAGAGGAGTTTCTTAAGGCCGGCATGAACGACTATCTCAGCAAACCGATACGGATAGAAGAACTAAAGCTAGCATTAGAAAAATGCGAAAAGATCCTAAAAAATTGAAAAATCATTCACTTACTATGTTGAAGGACCAGTGACCGGCATCACAGTTTTTACAAGGGTGACCTTCCGGGTAGTTTTTAGTTTCTTCCATTTCCCTTAAATTGCTATATCTTTCTTCATAAAATATTCTTTGTAATGGCGTTTTGTTTGCGTCTCCCATTTCTATTTGGCCCTCAAAATAATTGCAACAAGACACTGTCCGCCCGTCCCACAGGACACCCATGTAGGTATTCATGGAAGGACAGATCTCGTTATAATCCGCCTGGTCTTTAAGTTCTATCCCTAGTGCCGCTTCCATCTCTTTCAGCTTCGAATACCTAAAATCAGGCGTCATTAGAGTATCTATAACGACCGTCATCCTTTTGCCTTGCCATTCTTTTACGAAGTCTTCGACATCCTTCCTGGTATGGTCGCAAAACACCATGTTTGTCGTTATCACGGGAAACTTGCGATCACCTCTTGTCTCCAGCAGATCTTCGATGTTCTTTTTTACTACATCATAATTGGAACCGACTCTAATTTCCTCGTGTTTCGCGCCCACTCCATCGAGGCTGAAGTGAACCCATGGTAATTCCCTATCGCAGACAAGTTCTGAGTATTCATGATTCCAAAGCCCACCGTTTGTGCTTATTACCGCCCTAAATCTTCTTGGAACCCTAGTTACATACTCCAGCATATCCATATACATTGGATGCATCAGTGGTTCTCCGCCGTAGAACAGGTTGACTTGCTTAATCGTCGGTATCTCGCTAATTTGATCCACGAGCGATTTAAATAAATCCATTGACATGAAGCCTTTACTTCTTGGAGACGGATCAGAGTAGCACATTGTGCATTGGAGGTTACAATGATTTGTCGGCTCTATTGCCACATATCTTAATTCCGGGGTGGTCTTGCATTTTCTGTCGCATTTTTTTTCATCCCCAAAAACCAGTTGGCAGAAACGATCCCCCGGTTTATAGGCCAATCCTTCGATTGCAGTCTTCTTATTGGCTATCATTTTCATCTCTCAAATCATTCGTTCCTCTTCTTTCTCCTCTCTGTACAGTTCCGGCAATGCGTTCATGTACTCCTTAATCATAATGGGAAATGATCTGGATTCCATGAAGCGAAGGCCGAGCTGCTCTGCCCAGCGCTGTATCCCTAAGTCTTGAGAGACAACGGCGGCATCCAGCTCTTTTGCCAATAACAAAACGTCGATGTCCGGGCCGCTGTCCAGGATGCCATAGCGTAGTGCCGCTCTGTATTTCTCTCGAAATTTGCGGATTATGCTGCCCACAATCTCCCGCTCGATCTCATCTTTCATGTCCGCGAGACCGGTGCCGCTCTCGGAGAGGGAGATGCATCTGGAGACGGATTCCCAGATGGCCTCTTCGGAGATGTTCATGCCTTTGTTTATGCGGCTCCTCATGTAATCGACGTATTCATAAAAGATCTTGGAAGGCACCTTGACTTTGTACCTGTCCGGCGACTTTTTAACGAGCCAGGTATCGACCTTACCCAAGACTCGAACGTCACAATTATTATGCCTGGCGAAATCCTTGATCTCATTGTAGACGGAAGGATAGGGAATGTAGCAGCTAATCCCCAGATGAAGCCTTCCTTCTGCCACGCGATCCAATATGGCATTCATTCCCTCGCAGATGCTGGCGGCACCCTCACTCTCCCAGGCTAAAGAGTCCGTGAGGGCTGTAGTATCCAGCACGAACCTTTGGCGCAACATTAATAATAGTACGGAAGAAGTGATATAAGATACCTTCTCATTGAGAATTGGATCATACAGGTGAAAAGCTAAATAAATCCTAAGTAGATAAGAAGGCGTGAAATCCTCCGAGCCCCTGGTCTTCACCTTATCCCGGATTGAGAATCTCATGCATCAGGTGAGCTTTGATCCGGTGGAGATGAATGGAAAAATCATTACCAACACATCTCTGGTAGAAAAGGAACGCCTAAATGAGACGCTAGCTGTCTTTTACGATATCATCCAAAGCGGCCTTTCCGTCTCGCCTTTGATTATGTTGGAAGAAGAGAAAGGACTGATAAAGATTAAGACCGCTTGCAGCCTGACCATCAGCGGCGTTTTGCTTAAGTCTGGCATACCTGTACGTCCCAAAGGCGGCGGCCTGATAGAAGTGGTAGAGCGCGAGCCGACCAGATTCACAGACATGCTCATGTACTGGGCCACAACCATCGATCCCATAGACGTTCTTACCTCTCAAGAGCTGACGGATATCACGGGAATGATGCGCACGGGAAACGGGCGCATCCTGGGCAATCTTCAGGAGGCTCCCATGCTGGCCAGGGAAAGAATCGAGGAGGTGCTCGACCAACTGACTGCTGCGGAGTTTACCGGAGTCCTGGAGCTTGGCGAGCCCAATATGAATGTGCTGGGCGTCTCTGTGGAGAGGGATCACGTGGGAATAGCACTGGTTGGCGGCACAAATCTGGTGGCAGCCGCGCAGGAATGCGGCATCAAGTTGAAGCACGAGTCGATCAGTGACCTGACCGATGTCGCGGAGATGAAGCATATTGAAGAACTGATTTGAATAAGCTCTACGCCGCGCCCGTTGCAATCATCGCATTCTACGATCCCAGGCCCCGGAGCCGTCATGGTGGCCGGCCAGAGTCGCAATGAGAAAGTTGGCCGAATTATCGAAGTGACATTGCCTGTCGGGCGCCTAAGCAATGGTCTTTTCAGTGGGCGGGCCAAATGGCACTTGACCTAAAGCAAAGTTTAGATAGTAGTAATGCCATCCCATTGATGCACAAGATTTGGCGAACATGCCCCTGCCGGGCAGGGCCAGACGGATGGACTTTATGGGACGGAGAACGTCCCATTTCCGCGCATCGAGGTGATGTCCATTTTCCCAGGAGATGCGCTGAAGGTCTGTGCATATCGAAAATGGCCTTTTGCAACTGTTAACTTTCTGAAAGTATTGCTAGAAGTTAACATTATGTGCCAAAATCAGCTTTTTTTCGATATCATTGAAGGCCGAAAAATGGCCGCCGTCTCCATGACTGAAAAGTCGTGGCTCAATTGAAACTCAATTTATTATTTGATGGCCATTCGCACCGGAGACTCTTTTGGATCGAAGCTTTGATCTATCTGGGAGATCTAATTGTATTTCAGATGCACCTAAACGATCTCTTGAAATCAAGGCGTGAGGAAATCCTATCGATCGCTGCCAAGCATGGTGCTTATAATGTGCGAGTCTTCGGATCTGTGGCCCGAGGCGAGGCAGACATCCATAGCGACATTGATCTCCTGGTTGAGTTGAAGCGCGGCACGACTCTCTTGGGGCATGCTGCTCTGATGCAGGAGCTTGAAGAGCTTCTGGGGGTCAAGGTAGATGTGGTGAGTGATCGCGGCTTGCGGGAGCGCGTCAGGGATCGTGTTCTCAAAGAGGCGGTGGCCATTTGAGGGAAGATCGAGCTTGGCTTTTGGATATTCTGGAAGCTCTCTCGAAAATTGAAAAATATGCCTCAAGGGGCGAAAGGGCATTTTGCGAAGATGATCTCATCCAGGTATGGATCATTTATTATATTCAGGTTGCAGGAGAAGCAGCAAATCAGTTGTCGGATTCCATTAAAAACCAACGCCCGGATATTCCCTGGAAAGGCATTATAGGCATGCGGAATGTATTAGTGCATCAATATTTTGGATTGGATCTTGGCGAAATATGGGATACGGCTGCCAATGATTTGCCTTTGTTAAAGACCAAGATTCAAGAGCTTTTTGATGAGATCCAATAAGAATTCCTGAGCGAGGAGCAGAGAATCTAGTCTCCATGGCTGAAAAGTCGTGGCCCGATAGACAAAGTACCTACTTTGACAAGGAGGAAAATGCCCAATTGGCTCTTTGCCATCTGAGCCGCTGCTTCAATATTGATCGTCAGGGTACGTTGACTATGTACGATCTGGCCGTTGCCTGCATACTGATGGATAATAATGAGCAGGCGCGAAAGAAAGGCAATTGAAAATATAAATAAAACTCCCGCTGCTTGCAGCGGGTTATGCAGTTTGACTTTTATGCCACGAAAAAGCTCATCTCTTGATAGCTTTAACCCTCTCGAATATCTGCTTCATAGTATCTTCATTACTCTTTGTAAAGCTGAAGGGCGATTTTGTGAAGGGCTGGAAATAGATGGGAACATCGTCCAGGCGGTAGAAGGTTCCATCGCACTCCATGGCATCGATCACGCCCGGCAAAACCACATTGGATATCATAGTAGTAGGACAGGGGGCGATATCGATACAGGCCATTGGAATCTCGGCCAAATATTTTGCACAGGCAGCGGGAAAGTGCGAGACGGGATCGGCGGAGACGATAAGTGCAGCATCCACATCTCTATCTCTGAGCAGGTCTACCGCTGTGTACTCACCTGGATTATAGCGAGGATAGCCGCGCGAGAAATCCAGGCCGAAAGGAAAGCCATAGAGATAGGATGCGATCTGGTTGAAGCCGGCCACATTGCAGTGGCCCCGCAGCGCCCCGATCACAAACTTGGTGTGAGCATTCAGCTCTTTGACCAGATTGAATGCAGCTTCTGCGTTGCGGTGCTTGCCATAGGAAGAAGCGATCCCCAGTCCCACGTAGATGGACCCAAAGTTACAGTTTTTCATCAGGTCAAGCATCTCTTCCATCTGGGAGATGGAGACGCCGGTTACTTTTTCTACCGATGGATGAGGTCTCTTGCCATGCAAGAGCGTTAAGAGAGCAGACAATAGCTCGTAATCGGTGTTGGGACGAAGCTGGATATGCAGATCGGAATTTTCTGCAGTGATGCTCCTTCTCGGATCGACTGTGATGATGGTGCGATCGAACCGACCTCGCCGTGTCCAATAGCCTCGCGGGTAGACGGCATAACGGGACATGTGTCTGGGCATGGACTCCAGGGGATTGGAGCCCCAATAGACAGCCAGGTCGGATCGTGATTTGCTCTGACCGGCCGTAGCACCCACGCGCCCCGCTTCCTGGATGCCCATGGCAGTGGGCCCGTGGCAGACGGTGGCGTTGGAATCAACGACTGCGCCCAAAAATTCCCCTAGATGCAGGCCCACTTCCATAGCCTCGCAGGAGGTCTCGCTGCCCATGAAGATCAGGGGGCGCCTGGCATCTGCCAGGATCTCTGCCGTCCTCTCTATGGCTTCTTCCCACTGGGCAGGCCGGACCATTCCCTTTTCCTGGAGGAGCGGCTGGAGGATTCTGTGGCTGCCTACGATCTCCTGGAACTTGGCATTGCCCATCTTGCACGCATTCTTTACATTAATTTTGTCGCCGGAAAGCTCCACCTGGATATCGTCGCAGGATGCCCCGCAGACCGGACAGACGATGTTCTTAGAGGCCGTCATCGTCCTCATCTGCTCCTTGCATAAAGCAACATGGTCAGATCTCTGGCATTTAGCACCTCTTCCAACGTGGGCTGCACCCGCACGGGTGAGCCTTTGTAGAGGGGCGAGCCGGTGGAGAATGTCTCCGGGTCCACTACCACATTAGCCCAAATTGCCCGGGGCATGAAGATCTGACCCGGTTCGACAAATTCCGTAGCATAGGCGTAAACCGCCACATTGTGCCGGCCGTCCATGGTGGATATCAATACCCTTTGCGGCGTCCCCATTGCCTGAAAATCCACGGGGTTAATCTCGCAAACGGCGCATTCCTGGGTGTACTCCTCGGTGAGCTTGCTTCCTCCTTTGGCCAGCCTGCCCTCCTCAATGGTGCTTCCGGTATTAAGCAGAAACTCTATCATATCAAAATCAGCGAAATTGAGCATTGCCTGCATCTTCTAGCCCTCCTTTGCAGTAGAGCGAGCCTTTGGGATTCTTGCCGAGGGCATAGTCTCCTGTAAATTTCCTAAACCATCCCTCTAGCTGCACGTCTCCCAGCAACACATTTTCTTCCCGGCTTGTCTCTACAAAACCGGGGGAAAACTGCTTGATGGCTCCGCAGACGGCAATGGTGCCTCCATTCATCTCCGCACCGGTGCCACGCACGGCGGAACCTTTCACCAGGATGAGTCCACCGCTCTGACGAATGCCGCAGAAGTTCTCCACATTGCCGGCGACTAATATCCGGCCGCAGGTCAGCCCTCCGCCCAGCTGGCTTCTGGCGCTGCCGTCGATTTGAATTTCGCCGCCGGTCATTCCCCGCCAGCTTCCCCGGTAGGCAGAGCCGATGTGATCAGCTCCATTGCCCAGAATGTGCAACTTTCCTCCTAACATCCCCATGCCTGCCCAGGATCCGGCATCGCCCCGCACCAAGATGCTGCCTCCTGCCATCTCTGTACCCAGGTGCATGCCCGCTGAGCCGCAAATCTCTATCCTGCCTGCCAACATGCCCTGGCCGATGCGCTTGACCCGGGAGACATCTCCCTCAATGAGGATGTTTGCCTCCTCGGGCCTCGTCTCCGAAGGATTCGCTCGGCTCACATCCACATCGAAAAACTCGCTTAAGGGAAGAGGCTTTTGTCCCTGCCAGACGAGCAGCTCCTCTATTTCCTCTTTCTTCTTTCCCGCAAATAGGTCGGGCCTGATAACCTCTGCCTCGACCATGATTCCTATGCTGCCCTTGCATCTCAGAATAATCTCTGCCATATCTTCACCTCCTCGCCAGGGCCTCTGCCTCGGCATTGTGGACCGGGATGGCTACCGGATTTTTCAGATACTTTTCCGGCACAGGATAGTTGGCAAATCCGACTGTGTAGTACTTGAACCAGTCCTTGACATCAGCAAGCATCTCTTTTTCTAAGGCATCGTCAACATGAGGCCGGCAGTAATACCTCCTGCCCTCCGGGACCGCCACGATCTCACCTTGCCGGGCCACAATCCGGCCATCCTTCACGGTGAAATCCGGACGAGCCAACCGGGCCGTCAAAGCCGCCGTGTCATTCAGGTTCAGTTTGCCCGGATCGATATCGTAGATCGTGACATCTCCGTCCGCACCCACACCGAGGTGGCCTTTGCGATAGGCCATGCCTATAGTGCAGGCGGGGTTGGCCCTGGTCAAAATGGCCATTTCGTAAAGGCTCATCTCTCGGTCCACTCCACCAAGGCTCGATTTGTCGTAAGCCCATTTGTGGCACTCTTTGGCTGTGTCGTCTCTGGCCTTCTTGGACATAAGCCAGGTCATCACTTGTGGATATTGAGTGAATACTCCACCATTGGGGTGGTCAGTGGTCATGATGGTCTTCCAGGGATCGTTAATAAGCAGTAACAGCTCCAGGCCCATGGCCCATTGGATGCTGCTTATGGGGCTGCTTTTCAGGTAAACAAATGGTATCACCCCAGAGCCGCACTCCATTTCCACATCGGTATTCGACCACTTCTGACCGGAGAGCATATACAGGTCGTGAATGGCCGGGCCGTCGCCTGTCATGGCCGTGGCCGGACCAAATGGAACGGCTCCGTTGTCGATTACTACATGGTCGCATTTATTTACGTAATCCACTAAGCCGGCTACACCTGACTGGAAATCTCTCCAGGAAGAGCCTCCGAAGGCGCTGAACTGGGCGTGGGCCAGGTATACGGACTGCTTTCGACGGGAGTTCATCTTCGTCTCTGCCCATTCGACACCAGTCTTTTGGCTGGGCTTGATATCCGAAGGGATCGCTAATGAGTCTCTGGTGATCTCCCAGTTTCCTGGGTGTCCCAGGTTGTTGGTATGAAGATGCAGCGACATGGGCAGGCCCAGCAATTCATTTACCTCTGCCAGGCCATGAATTATCTCCCGAGAAGTGACCTCAAAATGAATGTTGGGCTCGTCTAGGCCATGCACATTCTTGGCCCAGCCCCAGTTCTCGACGCCCGCAGGATTGACGCATTTGATGCCGTAAGCCTTGTGGGTCCTCATCATCCAGGCCACGTAGGCGGCTGCTTTCTCTACATCTCCCTCTTTCAGGCAACGCATGACAAACCAGTTATTGCCTAAAACCAGGTAAGCGCCCATATCCAGAATGGGAGTGGAGCGCATCTCCTCATGGGTGTGGCGGGCTTCGAGAGGCGGCATGGCTGCCTCAAAGACCGTGGTGTAGCCCATGGCAGCGTAGTCGTAGCCCTGCTTGTAAACGGAAGGAACGGTGTAGCCGCTGCCCGAGTGGGTTAAGGCCGTCTTGGTCCTCACTGATTTATAGTGATCCTCGGGGCGCATGAGCCGACCGGCATTGACCTTGGCTCCGGCTACGTGCGAATGGGAGTCCACGCCTCCGGGCATGACCGTCTTTCCCGTGGCATCTATGATCGTGGCATCCCTCTGCTCCGCGCTGGTGAGGCTGGAGACCACCTTTCCGTCCTTTATGAAAATATCCTTAATATCGCCGTTTATTTCATTGAGGGGATCGAATACATGGCCGTTTCTGATAATAGTCGTATTATTAGTAGCAGCAGTCATTCTAGGCCACCTCCCTTCGCTCCAGCCATATTGCTTGCACCGGGCAGATCATGCTGCAAGTGGCGCAGGAGCCGCAGACCTCCTGGAACACAACCCGGACAGTGCCGTTCAAGACCTCCAGCAGCGGTTTTTCATCAAGCTCATTGAGATGGCCGGCGGCCAAATAGGGATCAGAGAGGGCATTGACCGGACAGGCAATGACGCAGTTTCCGCAACCAAGACAGGCATTCTCATCGGTCTTTAGGACAGAGGTCAATGTGGGCCTGGCTGCAGGAGCACTCAGTTTCTTCTCCAGAGCCTTCTTTCCTTTCATCTCGGGAATGATTGCCGTCTTCTGAACGGAGATGGCTGCAACCGGGCAGGCCGCTTGGCATGCCCCGCAGTAGATGCAGGCATCCTTCCTGTGGGTCACCTTCTCCACGATCTCGCCTGGCCCCCACTCTTTATTGAAGAGGGCATTGGCGGGACAGGTGTTAACGCAGGTCCGGCAGGCCTGGCAGACCTTTTCGTCTCGGGAGAACAGGCCGGCAAAGGGCTTTTGGAAGGCGATAGCCTCCGTGGGGCAGATCTGGGCGCACCAGCCGCAATGCACGCACCGGTCGAGGTCGATGATGGTCTTCCCTTCCATCCTCAAGCTGCCGTCTTCCGCCAGTTGTCGGTCTTTTATCTCAATGCAGCCCTGCGGGCAGACATCAACACACAGGCCGCAGTGCACGCATCTATCGTTTACAGTCGTGGGCTCTAATGCCGCGCTGAGATAGGACCCGTCCTTTTCGGCCTTGCCAGCCGTCCTGACCTCCAGGGCACCCGTGGGGCAGACGCGAGCGCACAAAGCGCATAAAACGCACTCTCCGCTCCTTTTCTTCTCAATGTAATCTTTATCAATCAGACCGCGGGCCACAGCGCCCACAGAGCCGATGACCAGCTCCCCTTTGGGGCAGATCTGGACGCATGATCCACAGCCGATGCACTTCTCCGGCAGATAGACATGCTGCCTGTCATCTTTGGATTCCAGCAATACCTCTCTCATCCGACACCCTGCCTGAGGGCAAAGTTTTGTAGCGGATGAGATAAAGAGGTTTTGCATGAATGCTTATGAATCATGTCATAGTTAGCATTAGTGTTTACTATGAGCTGAATGATAGATTGAAAAACCTTCTTAAGCATGCGATGCGTATTTCTTTCTATGTTCTTGCTTGGAGAATACTACGAGGATGAGGCCAGGGATATCGCCAACCGCCTCAAGGAGGTGGGGATGAAGGTGGATATCAGAACCTTCACCGCCAGCCGACTGGAGCTCTTCCATTGCCTGGAGGGCCGCATGAGTGTGCTGAAAGGAGAACTGCTGGAAAAGGACTATGCAAGGTATGAGCGATACCTAATGAGAAGAGAAAGCAGTACTGTGAGATCATGGAAAGCAATCCATCTGAGGAAGAGCGGATGGCCAGAAGGGAGATCTCAGCCGGTTTGATGGTGGATCTGATTGATGTGTCCAATGCAGAGGCCTTTGTCGATAGCGTCCTGGACAGAAATGATTTCCAGATCGGGGAAGATGTGGGCGGCAAACTCGACGATCCTATCCTGCGCGTCCTTGATGAAAGGGAGGATCTGGAAGAAGAGAGCGAGCTGGCCAGGACGACCTCAGTCTTCACGGTTGAGCCGAGGGCCCAGGTTTTTATCGACGAATTCTATGCCGTGCTGGCTGAAGAGCTTGATGATGAGTTTGAAGACGAATATGAACGGGAGTATCTGTGCCTTGTCTTTTTGGGAAAGCTAATCTCCGACCTGAAAGAGCCGTCACCGGGAAAGGTGGATCTGGAAGCTTTCCGGGAGAGATGCGAATTTGATATGGAGAAGAACGGAGATCTATTGGAGATAAATGGCAGGAGAGCGGCGGAGGAGCTGGCCAGGTCACTGGAGAAGAAGGGGATAATCAAGCTCAAAGGCGATAGCATCAAGTGGAAACGATAAGAATTGTGCAAGAGGTGCTTGCACAAATTGCCTGGTACCTTGCAGACGACCTGCGCATGAATTCTCAGACATGAAGGGCCTATCAAGGGCTAACATGTTTTAAATGAGGGATAGTTAGCCCCTCACCCCATCGCTTCTATCCGGCAGGCTGCCATCTTGTACTCCGGGATCGTAACTATTCAGCCCTACCCACTAAATCATTAAGAATTCAGACCGAAATCAAAGTTATCCCAGGAATGAATGGTTTCCCTTCAAAGGCTCCCTGAATAGCGTCGATAACTGAAATGGAGTTCTTTTTGACCGTTGAAAT
>JANYKI010000031.1 GCA_025361645.1 Methanothrix sp. | reverse complement strand
ATATCTCAACGGTCAAAAAGAACTCTATTTCAGTTATCGACGCAATTCAAGGAGCCTTTGAAGGGAAGCCATTCATTCCTGGGAGAACTTTGATTGCGGTCTGAATTCTTAATGATTTAGTGGGCAGGGCTGAATAGTTACCTAATAATTACTCAATTATGGTAGGAGATCATGAGGTGAGTTTTAATACATCGTTGTCTTTTTTTGAGAACGAATTTAAAACAACCTACTCACCAGTGATGCCGGGTGATTTCGGGCTCGATTACACACATTCTGCAACGACACTATGGAATGATACTAAACCATTCTTAACTATAATCGTGAGGGACTTTAAGAGCCCAATACCAGAAAATGCCTATTTTCTTGAAGATAATACTCTTGGTGAGTTTATGTCTTACTTACCCTTGGGTAATAGGCAATCGATGCATCTCATGAGTAACCCCATGGTAAACGGTGTCTTTGTAAGTGGGATTGTACGCGATCATGAAAACGAATATTTTGGTGCTTTGATGGCATGGTCTTCTGATCAAATCGAGATCATTATAACAGGCAGCCTTCCAAGTATTGAGATTTGGAATGACATTTCAAATAGTATTGAGCTAGTAAGATAAATGGTTATAGAATAATTTATGTTCTTGTGTTCTGGATGAATATGATGCCTGTGCCTTTAGCCATTTCTACTTCCAATATTTAAAGGTTACACGATCGATCGCCCTTGCGGCGGGAGCAATTACCGGGGCGAAATCAAGCCCATCCCATTTGCCATTCCCCCCGCCCCCGCGCGCGAGCCCGCCCGGAGGGCTGCGCGTTTGCTTCGCACGGCTGTTGTTGGCAGGTTCTTTTCAAAATAGGTGAGAATGGAACCTCTATCAGACTGCCAGTCGTTCCTTTCCCTGAGCGTCCAGTTCCAAAACTCCTGCCACCGGAAGCCTCGCAGATGCCTCCTGATGCCGCATCACTGCCAGGAGGCGGTGACCCAATCTACACACTCGTATCCCGAAATTCGGATACGAGCATGGTTTCTGTTGAGCAGAGCGAGCACTACTTCACGGTAAAGGATCGCTCCTATTACCGAATGGACTGGCGCTATTACGAGACCAATGAAAGCAATCCTGCGGATACACGGTTCATTGGAACATCCGAGGGCAAGGTGACTACGAAGGACAGATCTGTTATGCATCGAACCACCACAGATATGCAGTCCTCAGTCAAGAACTTCCATGTTGTGATCACACGCAGGATCTACGATAACGACACCCTGGTACGAGAGAAGGTCTTCGACGAGTTGATTCCAAGGGATTTCCAGTGAATATAGGCGTTGCCAGGAAACTTCGGTTGGAAGTGGATTTGAGTGGCAACATAGACAGAGACCCTGATGGGCCTCTGGTCCACCACCAGGAGACTATCAAAACGGATCGGATCTCGCTGCAAAAATTTCTGTAAAATAGCACGCTGAGGGTGAGATTTGAACTCACGAGGTGCGATGCACCACTGGTTACCTTGTTCCGGGCAAAATGCCCAAAACCTCAAGACCAGCGCCGTAGGCCGCTTGGCTACCTCAGCTCAGCCTTCCATCTTTGAATCAGTAGATCTTAAGCCTGACGATCCCCTTTGGTCCGATAATCTTTTTATCTCTCGCCGCTATTTTTCTCTGATGCTGATAAAAAACGTCTCCATTCTCCACTCCGGCCAACTGCTGCCTGGTCGGGACATTCTCATCGAAGAGGGCAAGATCGCGAAGATGGGCCGCGACCTTTGTAATGTTAGTGATGACGATGAAGTAATCGACGGGCGGGGAAAGCTGGCCATACCCGGCCTCATTAACGGCCACACCCACCTGGCCATGACCCTTCTGCGCGGCTATGCCGATGACATGGAGCTCATGCCCTGGCTACAGGAGAAGATCTGGCCCCTGGAAGCCAAAATCACCGAAGAGGACGTGTCCTGGGGAGTCAAGCTGGGCTGCCTGGAGCTGATCCGCTTCGGCATCACCTGCTACAATGACATGTACTACTTCCCGGATACCGCTGCAAAGGCCACCAAGGAGATGGGTCTACGTGCCTTCATCTCCGGCGTGGTATTTGATATGAAGCCCGAGCTTCTCAGCCTGGTGGAGCCCTTCATCCGCCGCTGGAAGGGCGACGAGCTGATCACACCTGCCGTGGGCCCCCATGCCGCCTACACCTGCTCTGAGGAGACGCTGCTCAAGGCCAAGGAGATAGCCGACCGGCATGATGCCATGATTCACATCCACCTTTCCGAGACCCGCGAGGAGGTGGATGGCTTTGTGCTCTCCAAGGGCAAGAGCCCGGTGGAGTACCTGGACTCACTGGGACTGGTTAACGAGCGCCTGGCAGCCGTGCACTGCGTCTGGCTCTCTTTGGAGGACTGCTACCTCCTGGCAGAAAGGAAAGCCAATGTGGTGAGCTGCACAGTTAGTAACCTCAAGCTGACCTCCGGAATCGCTCCGCTCAACACGATGATGAAAGCGAACGTAAACGTCTGCCTGGGCACGGACGGTGCTTCCAGCAACAACAACCTGAGTCTCTTCGAGGAAATGAAGACCACTGCCATTGTGCAAAAGAACGCCTACCACACTCCCGCCGCCTTCTCAGCAGAGCAGGTCTGGCGCTTAGCAACGGAGAACGCCGCTCGGGCCTTCCGCCTCAACATGGGCCTGCGTCCTGGCGCTTTGGCCGACCTGGTCCTCATCGACTTGCAAAAGCCCTGGTTCTGTCCCCAGACCAACATCATCTCCCATCTGGTCTACAGCATGACCGGAGGCGTGGACACAACCATAGTCAACGGAAAGGTGCTCATGCGCGAGGGGGTCATACCGGGCGAGGCGGAGATCATGGAGAAGGCCCAGGAGCGCTTCCTGCGCCTGACCTCTTAGCCTCCTTTTTCGCCAACAATCAGCTCTTTATTATGCGTAGCCTTCTCCGCCCGCTCATGAGTCTTCTCAGGCCCCAAAGGCCGCCCGCCAGAAGCAGCAGAATCAGCCCTGCCGCCCCCAGATACAGCCACAAAGAGGGAGGGGGCTCGCCCACGTAAATCAGTACAGCAAGCTCCTGGTTCCTTCTCTCTTTGTCCTGCCCGTTCCGGTAGGATATCAAGCAGGGAAGGGCATAGTAGCCTGATGTGGCATTTTCATCAGTGAATACCGACAGGCTTAGTGAAGCGCCCTCGCCCGGGGCGAGACTCGCCTGCTCTTTGCCATTTTCGACCATGAGAAAAGGGGGGCTGGGGCGGCCCAGCATCTGAAGGTCCAGGGCGGGCTCGTCGCCCCGGTTGACTAAGAAAAGCTGCAGGCTTGACTCCGTGCCGGGGAAGGTCTCGCCCTTCAATTCCTCCAGCTCTATCTTCGGTCCGAGTACCACTTTTGCCTGCAAGGGCAACTCGATTGAAGCTTTCTCATAAGTAAAAACAAAATTGGGTGCTCTCTCTCCACCTGAGGCAGTCACCTGGGATAACCGGGAATAGTTGAGGCATAGCTGCAGAGGATAAATGCCCTGCGTCGTGCCCTCCGCCTGAGCCATGAACTGCACAGTTGCATTCTCCCCAGCGGCCAGAAGGCCTGCATTCTGCCGCCCTGAGATGATTTTTATCCTGTCATCGGAGCTCTGAAGCAGGGCCACTATGCTGCGGGCAGTTTCTTTACTAAACCCTGGCTCATCCGGCTCTTTTGGTATCGAAGCATTGTTTTGCAGCACAACGAAAATGCTGGTGGGCCTGCCTACCTCAAGATTGCCATAGACCGATGAGATCTGCAAATGAGGCCCCTCGGCGGGGCTATCGTCTGCCAGGGCAGAAAAATCGGCAGGCAGCAAAAGAAGGAAAAGCAAAAGGATTGATGCTTTCATCAATCCCTGTAGAGCAACTGTACCTTTTTATCTCTGCTGCTTGAAGTCTTAAAAAGCCCCAAAAATTGTTTCCGGAATGTAACTATTCAGCCCTGCCCACTAAATCATTAAGAATTCAGACCGCAATCAAAGTTCTCCCAGGAATGAATGGCTTCCCTTCAAAGGCTCCTTGAATTGCGTCGATAACTGAAATAGAGTTCTTTTTGACCGTTGAGATA